>JAESST010000304.1 GCA_016763995.1 Flavobacteriales bacterium
GTTTATTCAGTACCAACAAAATGACATTCATATTGAATTAGAATCTTGGCAATCCTTTAGAGAATATCTAATGAGCCAATTTGAACTAGAATATTATTTAACAAATAATTAGTAGAATCGATGAAATGAGCCATAGTGATTCTTAATATCAACGGAGATAACTAATGGTGAATTACATCTGACTAATAGAACATAAAAGAATAAACAGATGAAAAATAATGTAATGAAATATATACTAATAGTTCTTGCCTCAATGCTTGTAATGTCTTGCGGAAAGGATGAAAAACAGGAACAAGAAGATAAAGGACATGCTCATGCTGGTCATGCAGAGGGAGTTCGTTTATCAACGAAACAATTGACTGCAATGAACATGAAAATGGATGCTATTCCAAAGAGGAATATAGCTTCTTTCGTTGAAACAAATGGGGAGTTGGAAATCCCCCCGCAAAATGAAGCCGTTGTTAGTACTGCAATAGGAGCCAATGTAGTTTCTATAGAAGTAATTGAAGGAGATGAAGTAAGCAAGGGGAAAGTTTTGGCATATATAAGCCATCCTGATTTAATCCAATTGCAAATGGATTATAATAAGGCTTGGAATCAACTTCAATATTTAGAGAAAGATTTTCAACGTAAAAAAAGGCTGTATGAAGAAGAAATCGGTTCAGGAAGGGAATTTCAGAAAATAGACTCTGATTTGAAATCGATGAAGGGCACCGTAAATGGATTATCTGCGCAACTTAGTTTATTGGGAATAGGGGTGACTTCTATTCAATCAGGAAATATCTTGGAGAGAATAGCGATTAGAAGCCCTATTGACGGTTTTGTGCGTAAAGTAGATGTAAATATTGGCCAGTATGTTTCTCCCCAAACAGAGTTATTCGACATTGTAAACTTGGAGCATATACATGCGGATTTTATGGTTTATGAAAATGACATTGCAAAAGTAAAAGAAGGTCAGAAGATTCGATTTACGGTAGGGTCTAGTGATATAGAATTAGAAGCTAAGGTTTATTCTGTTGGCAAAAATTTTGAAGAAAACCCTAAAGCTGTTCATATTCATGCTGAAATTGAGAATAAACAAGGCTTGTTGTTACCGGGAATGTATGCTAGAGGTAAAATATTAATTGGAGATAAAATGAGTGATGCCCTACCTGAAGAAGCAATTGTTGTTGAAGAAGATAATGCCTTTATTTTTACCGTTCGAAAGGAAAGAAATCAATGGGTCTTTGAGGCAGTTGAGATAAGCCTTGGGAAAAATTCAGACGGATGGATTGAAGTAATACCCAAGAAGCGTTTGGATAAAGAACAGATGGTCGTATGGAATAATGCCTATTATTTGATGGCAGAAATGAAAAAAGAAGAAGCAGAGCACAGTCACTAAAACATAAAAAGACCGTCTTTAAACATATTTAAAGATGGTCTTTTTATCTAAAAACGTAATTTGTATCATTTTTTTGCTTTTTATACCCTCTACTTTTGATGTATAATAAATATGTATCTATGAAAAAAATATTCAATGTATTAGTATTGTCTTCTAGAGGTAAAATAGTACAAGAGTTCAAGGATAAAAGTTTGCTTCAGTTGGCTCGTGAGATAAGAGAAGATAAAGGTTTGTTAGTTTATTGAGCAAGCTAAGGATTAGAAGATGCATCTAGTTTGAAAGGAAGTATTGTTAAAGAACTAATTTAAGTCATTTCATCCACATCACCCTTTTCAGAAAGCATTAAGGCTATATTTCTAGAGCCTTTAAACTGCGAGAGTGCAATAACTAAGATAACTGTGATAGGAACGCTTAATATCATACCCACAATCCCCCAAATTTGGCCCCAAAGAGACAGTGCAAGAATGGTAGCAAGTGGACTTAGGTTTAAAGATTTACCCATAATTCGTGGCTCAACAATGTTGCCAATGATAACTTGAATAGATCCTACGGCAACTAAAACGGTAATAAATGGGGCAAGCTCTCCAAATTGTATTAGACTAAAAATCGCAGGAAAAAGAGTTGCGATAAGTGAACCAATCGTAGGAATATAATTTAATAAGAAAATTAAGAAGGCCCAAAAAATGGGAGCATCAACTCCTACAATGATGAGTGCTATATAGCTTAAAAACCCAGTTATTAAACTAACAAGAGTCTTAAGTCTTAAGTAATCACCTACAGAGGTATTTACTTTGTTTAATATGCTATTGGTGCGTTCATGATTTTCAGGACTGCTTGCTATTTTGACTAGCTTCTCCTTAAAGCTTGATTCTTCTAAAAAGATGAATAAAGTATAAATAATGATCATGAACGTTTCGCTAAAAACACCAGAAATAGAGTTTGCAATTTCGGAAAGAATGGAGCTAAAATTAAAACTTCCCATTGCAGACTTCATGCTTTCGAAAATATCAATATGAAGGTATTGATTGACATTTTCTAGAACTCCTGTCAAATTTGTTTGATAGCTATCATATGAGGTCAGTAAAGAACTAATACTTGATGTAAGCATCTTGGAGACAAAGCCTATACCAAGGATAAGTACTCCAAAAACTAAAAGGTTAGTGATCCATTTTGGGAAATACTTTTTTACAAAACTTATTCTTTCAAATAAATTTTTAAGAGAACGAGCTAAAAACCAAAGTAGCAGACCAAAAACAAAAGGAATTAGGATTCCTTTTCCCAAGTATAGTAAAACTAAAATTCCTGCTATGCTTATTGATGTATATGCCAAATTTTTCATCCGAACTCTCTATTTGTAGAAATTAAAATTACAGTAAACGTATAAATAAAGCATTAGATGATGCAAAAGTAATGCTTGTATTGATGTAGAGGTTAAAACACATCTATATCAGAATGAGGATGCTTGAAACAATGTTAATTATCAGGCTATAAGCTAGTAATTAGCTTTGTATTGAACAATTAAGATATTAATTACTCTTTCTCCATCTTCAACTGTGGCGGAGTACCCAAACCATATTTATCAATTAAGAAGATCATAGAAGCAAAGGATGCTGCACCCAGTTCAAGCTCTCGTTGGTGTACATTTTCAAATACATCGGTATCTGAATGGTGGTGATCAAAATAACGCTGATCATCAGGTCTTAATCCTATTAGAGGAACGTTCTGACTTTTTAAAGGCTTGATGTCAACACCTCCCCAGCCTTTTTTGAAAATATGAAGATTGTAAGGTTCTAACAATGGTTCCCAAGATTGCATCTGCTTAACTTGTTCTTCAGTACCATCCATGGTAAAGCCTCTAGGAACAAATCCTCCCGCATCACTCTCTAAGGCAGCAATGTGTACTTCCCCTTTTTCTTTGGCAACAGCTGCATAGGTTTTACCGCCGTTATTCCCATTTTCTTCATTCATAAATAAAACACAACGTAGGGTGTACCTCGGTTGGTAAGCAATCGCTTTTAAAATTCTAAGGGCTTCAATGGAGTGTACTACGCCTGCGCCATCATCATGAGCACCTTCACCTACATCCCAAGAGTCAAGATGTCCACCAAAGGTGATGATTTTATCAGGTTCAATAGAACCCTTTATTTCAGCGATTACATTATAAGAATCTTTGTCAGCTAATGTTTGAGAATTAACATTAAGATAAGCCATTGCATTTGGTTGGGTTTTCAATAACTCACTCAACATATCGGCGTCTTGAACGCTTAATGCAACCGATGGGATTTTCTGAATACCTTCTTCATAACCCATAGAACCTGTATGCGCATGCTTATCTTTCAAATGACTTAAAGAACGGACAAAAACTCCAACGGCACCATATACAGAAGCCTTACTAGCTCCCGACCACCGTTGATTCACACAAGCACCGTAAGCATTTCCGGTACTGATTAACTTTCGATCAAAAGCTCGATTATAGAAAACGATTTTACCTTTTACTTTTGCTTCTCCAAGTGTTGCTAATTCTTCAAAATTTTGAATTTCAATAACATTTGCTTCAATTCTTCCATTGGAAGAAACAGAGCCCCCAAGGGTTTTAATGCTCATCGCTGTTCCGTTTACCCCGGCTTGTTCAATATCGCCTCTTATCCAATGCGGAACCTTCACAGGCATGAGCCAAACCTTATCGAATTGGTAAGATTCTAACAAATTTTTTGCCCAAGAAACAGCTTTCTCGGCTTCAGGAGAACCACTTAATCTTGCTCCTACATCTTTACATAATGAGCGTAAATTTTTATACGCATGTCCTTCTTCTAAGGCGATGTTATAGATTGTTTTAATTTGTAGTGAGTCTTCTTTCTGTGCTAATGCAGTAAAAGAAAAAAAGATGCTAAGTAATATAAGTGAAGCCTTATTCATAGTAGATGCTTATCAGTTGTCCAGAGAATCTTGAAATTTTAGCTAAAGTAAACTTTTTACAAACATTACAATATCATTAATGTAATTGGAGTTATTCCTTAAAAATACCTAGTTGTTATGATGCATAGCTGCTTGATTAGTAATGGGGCTTGAGTAAATTTGAATAGGCTATTTCATTTCATTCATCAAAAAAATAGTTGAATCAGAACTAGATTTTCTTAGAAATGGATCTGGCTTATATGGTCTATTTGAATAAATTGTTCTAGGCTTCGTTCAATTTGTAACTTATAGCGAATTTATTCGTCAAAACTAAAAGCTCTTTATGTTATTCCGATTATTCCTAATTGTTTGTGTTGTCTTTTGTCTATTTTCATGTAAGGATGATACTGACGAAGTTGATCAAGGGGGAGATGAAATTCCACAGCTCATCATTCCTAAAAATGATCGATTAATTGGAATTGACTTATTAACCTGAGTTCGATTATTATTTAGAAATTCAGATTTTCAGAAGTGTCAATATACAAGGCGGATATTTAGAGATATAGCAGGCTATATTCTAAAGATTCAACGCAGTAGATTGTTATTTCTGTGAAAGTCGTCATAGTTCCATAGTTAAATAGCAATCTTTTTCTTAAAACTTACTTAGAATAGCTCGCTATTCCTTCATTAATTTTAATCAAATCTCACTATTTATCTACGTTCTGAATCCTTAAGAAGAACCGAGCTCAGGTTATTAGATCTAACGGAAAGTAACACCTTCGATAATAATCTTCAGTTGGCAAAAGAATTAGGTGTTGAGTTTATCGCTTTGCATTTAGCATGGACACAAATTGAAACAACTCCTAATAACTATGAAGACCCTGATGATGCATTGTTGTTGTTAGGACAAGTTGCTGCAGCAAATTCGTTTCAATTTAGTTTGACACTGAGGCCTATCGATTTATCAGGTAAAATAGTCCCCTCAGATTTAGAAAATATGCGATTTAATGACACTACAATGATTCGTCGTTTCGAAAGCTTAATCGATTTTGTATTTACTAAAGTAAATCCTTCTGTTTTATTGAATCTACAAATAGGAAATGAAATTGACGGATATAATTTCTCACAAGAACCTGCAAGTTTTTGGTCAGATTATGGTTTTTTCTTAAAAGAAATTAACGCTTACATAAAGAAGAGCCATCCTGATTTGAAAGCCGGTTTTACAGGGACATTAAAAGGCTTGAATAATAATCCAAGTTTGTTTAATCAAGTATTATCTAATGTAGATATTCTAGGAGTTACTTACTATCCAATTCAATCCGACTATACAGTAGAGTTGCCAACTGTATTAAATGGAGATTTTGATTTGTTACTCACGAATTATCCCTCTAAGCCTATATATGTTCAAGAGTTAGGTTACCAAACTGCAGCTCGCTGTAATAGTAACGAGCAAAAACAAGCCAAGTTTTTCTCACAGTTCTTTAACTATTGGGATAAGCATGCTTCAGATATAAAATCAGTGAACTTGGTTCGATTAAACGACTTGTCTATTCAAGCGGCATCAGATGCTGCGCTGCAGTATAATCTATCAGATTCTATCTTCTTTGATTATTTAAGAACCATTGGGATAAGAACTTATTCAGGAACTGGTTCTCATAAAATGGCTTTTGATACCCTAAAAATTAAACTAAAAGAGAGAGGGTGGTAAGTTTTTTATAACGGCATGTAACTTTTCTTAAGACCTAAGGTACTTACTATAAAATAAAAGACCTGTAACTATATCGTGTTATACTACAGAACACAAACATTAGCAACATATACTTCCTTATTTCTATGAAATTTCTAAAACAAGCATTAATTACGATTCTACTTTTTAGTTCTAGTGCATTTTTCGCTCAAAACACAATTACTCTCAAGGGTAAGGTGCAAGATAGTATTAGTGGGGTTCCATTGGCATTTTCATACCTTACTTTAAAAGGATTTGCTTTAGGAACTGTAACAAATGGAGAGGGAGAATTTATATTCAATATCCCAATAGAGCGGAAGACCGAGACGGTTGTCTTTTCTTATTTAGGCTATCGAAACAAGACTAGAACAATAGAACAGTTACAGCAGTTAAACCCTATTTTGATTCAACTGAATATGAGTTCTAATAACCTGCGTGAAGTAGTTGTTAAACCAAGAAAGAAAATTAGCGCTAAGCAATTGCTCAGAAGAGTTGTTCAGAATATAGAAAGCAATTACTCTCAGGAACCTGTATTCTTGGACGCTTATTACAGAGAGACGATTAGTGAGAATGGAGCTTTTATCAAATATTCTGATGCATCAGTTATTAGTCATTATGATGCTTACCGTAAAAAGGGCTATAAATGGAAAGACTTTCGAAATTCAGGTATAGGAAATGTTGGCTCACTGAGTTCTTTCAACTATTTTGGTGGAGCTCGTTTACATCGAATTCACTTCAACCATAGAACGATTGCAAATGATCAAGTAAAAGTGATTGATTCACGCTCTAGCGATAATTTAACTACTACCGCAATGAATGCGAATATAGAAGGTGGTCCATTAAGTATTCTAGGAAGAGATCGTTTAAAGTATAAACATAGCTTTTTGGGTGAAAAGAAATTTAAAAAATTTAACTATGAATTGGGTGAAGTGCGAATGCCTGGGAAGGGATGGGTATATGTGTTAACATTTCAAACTAAAATGACAGCTCAAGAGTTGGAAGAAACAAGTGATAAAAGAAGAAAGAAATGGAATAAGGCACATCGTAATAAGCTGTTAAAGGGTAAAATTTATATAGATCAAGATAGCTATGCAGTGTTAAGGTATGAATGCTCGATTCCAAGTGATTTGAAAAAGTATTTCCGCGGTTATAAAACAATGGCTATTAAACATTTTGATTATAAATTAACGGTAGAGTATCAAAAGAAGGGCGATCGATATTATTTAAAAAAAATGCGACATGAGGATGAATTTATTTATAAAGACACCGTTTCAAACAATACAACTCCATACATTGCTGTTAGCGAGCTATGGGTTACGAAAGTGAAAAAAGAAGGAGTAAAGAAGTATAAAAACATAGAAGTATTCGAAAATATCTCTGCAAATCAATTGTATGATTTACCATTAGACTACGATTCTACTTTTTGGGCTACTTATACATTAAAACATAAAGAAGCCTTGATTCCTGATAGCATTCGTAGAGCGATGGAAGAGAAGAAGAGTTTAGAGCAGCAGTTCAGAGATAAACACTTAAGAGATGAGAGTTTGGAGGCTCCTATTGCTAAAATAAAGCCCTTTGAAACTAAAATTCACGATGAAATATTAATTGATAACTATGCTTGGATGAAGGATACTAAATCTCCATTGAGTAATCCTGATATTAAAGAATATGTAGAAGCAGAAAATGCTTTTACCGATAATTATTTCATTCCGCTAAGGAAAGACCAAAGAGAACTTTTTGAAGAGCTTTCAGCTAGAGTAGACAAGGAAGATGAAAGTTTAGCTATCGAAAAAGATGGATACGAATACACCACGAAATACATTGAAGAGGGAGAATATCCTATATTTTTAAGGAACAAAGTAGGCGATAAGAAGCAAGATACATTGTTAGATGTTAATAAGCTGGCTATAGGTAAAGAGTATTACAGTGCCGGAGGTATTAACATGAGTCCAAATACAAGTACCATGGCCTTTTATGAAAATACAACTGGAAGCGACAAATACATTGTGAAGTTTAAATTTTTAGACACAGGATTGATGTCTGAAGATTCTTTAACGGATGTTTCTGGAATCGTTTGGCTTAACCATAATTCTTTTCTTTATACTGAACAAGAGCCTAAAACAAATAGAGTTTATCAAGTAAAAAAGCATACTCTAGGAAGCGATCAAAAGCAAGATTCAATACTGTTTGAAGAGAAAGATCAACTCTATTCTGTTAGCATTAATAGGTCAAAATCTAAAGACTACATTTATTTGGCTTCAAGTAGTACTAATAACAACGAGATTAAATTTATGAAAACTTCTGCACCAGAAGAGGGATTTATATTGATTGAAACTAGAGGAGGAGAACACGAATATGGAGTAACAGATTACAAGGGCGAATTTTACATTTCGACCAATATGAGAACGGATGATTATGAGATCATGAAGTGTTCTGTAACAGAATACCAGAAGAATAAGTGGAAGAAATTTATGAAGCCAAGCAGAGGGGCTAGGTTAACATCATTTGTCATTTTTGATAAGTATTGGGTTATTGGCGAATCTAAAAATATGGAGAATAATATTCGTGTTATAGAAAAAGAAAATGCCAAAGAGCATAAAATTAAATTTAGAGAGAATTTGGCTACTATCTCTATTGGCTCTAATCGAAAGTATGATAGCGACACGCTAAGGTATAGCTTACAATCGATGAAATCTCCTGTTGAGATTTACAATTACAACATGGCAACAAAGAAAGAACGGTTAATAAAAAAGCAAGAAGTAAAGAACTACAATAAAAGTCCTTGGATTAAGCAAGAACGAGTTTGGGCAACCGCTAAAGATGGAACGCAAATCCCAATTACCTTACTATATAGGAAGTATACCGCTTCTAAGCATAATGATTTTAAAAGAGTGTATTTAACTTCTTATGGATCATATGGGAGTAGCAGTACTCCGGGATTTAATCACTCTATTTATACCCTTATTAATAGAGGATTTATCTACGCAATTGCCCACATTAGAGGAGGAGGAGAATTGGGAAAAAAATGGCATGATGGAGGTAAAATGATGAGTAAGAAAAATACGTTTACTGATTTTATTGATTGTGCTGAGTTTTTGGTGGAAGAGGGATTTGTTAAGAAAGGAAACATTGTAGCAGAAGGAGGGAGTGCAGGAGGTTTACTCATGGGGGCAGTTGCAAATATGCGTCCTGATCTGTTTAAGTTAATCTTTTTGAATGTTCCTTTTGTAGATGTAATTAATACCATGTTGGATGATAAACTTCCTTTAACTACTTTGGAATATGAAGAATGGGGAAATCCTAATTACAAAAAACATTTCGATTATATTAAAACCTATAGTCCATATGAAAATGTAAAAGCGCAAGAGTATCCAAATATGATTTTTTCGACAGGAATAAATGACACTAGAGTGGGTTATTGGGAACCTGCAAAAATGGTGGCTAAGTTGAGGAAATTTAAGACTGATGATAACTTATTATTATTGAAAACGAACCTATCAGCAGGGCATGGAGGAGGTTCTGGACGTTATTCTTTTTATAGAGATTTAGCATATCAATATGCCATAATGTTCGACATTTTTTCTAACGATATTAAAGAGGAGGCAGATGCAAAAGCTGCGAATAATTAAACCGCTAATTATTAAGGTTCTTTCTGTTCATAATATTTCCTGTATCGTACATCAAATTTAAGATTCAGAGCTTACTTTTATAAAAAAAGAAACATGAGCCAATTTGAACAACCATCATTCGATCCTGCCAAAATAAAACCCTATATTTTTATTGGAGTAGGACTTTTAATATTATTCATTGTACTATCTAATATCTTTGTTATTCTTCAACCAACAGAGAGAGGAGTCGTCTTTAAAAAGTATACCTCTGGTTTAGATGTAGACAACATTAAGGGAGAAGGCTTAAATGTTATTGCCCCTTGGAATGATGTCATTATTTTCCAAATTGCTGAACAACAAATTGAGGAAACGATGGATGTGCTTTCTAAAGATGGACTGTCTATTAGTATTGATGTTTCATTGCGTTTTAGACCAAATCCGGAAAAGATTGGATATTTGTATCGCTCGTTTAGAAATAGTTATGTAGAAAACTTAATACGTCCTGAACTACGATCTGCAGTGCGTCAAGTTATTGGACAGTATACTCCTGAAGAGCTTTATGCAACTAAACGTCAAGAAATTGAGACAAAAATAAAGGCGAAGACAGAAGAGGTTTTGGGCAAAAACTTCATTCAGTTGAAAGCATTATTATTCCGTTCAATTAAATTGCCTCTAACGATTAGAAATTCAATTGAGGCTAAATTGGCAGCAGACCAAGAGGCTCAAAAATATACTTACTTGATTGAGAAAGAAAAGAAAGAAGCAGAACGTAGAAAGATTGATGCAGAAGGGAAAGCGGCTGCAAACCTTATTTAAGTGCTAGTATTACTGAAAATATTTTGAGAGAGAAAGGCATTTCAGCAACTGAAGAATTGGCTAAATCTCCAAACGCTAAAATTATTTTAATAGGAGGAGGAAAAAACGGGCTACCAATTATCCTTAATGGACAATAGCCATTGAGAAGTAGTTAATAAGCTGAGCTCGCTATTCCATCATTAATTTTAATCAAATCTTATTATTTATCTACGTTTTGAATTCTTAAAAAGAGCCGAACTCAGGTTAATACTATTTTAATTTCAGAATGACGCTTAGGATTAGCTGTTTGATAGTTACAATCAATTGATAACTATGCTATATTTTTGTCATTACATCTACCGTATTCTAGTAGTATTCATTATTTTAATATTGAGCAGTCAGGTCAGCCTGACTGCTCAATTGCGTTTAGATACTTCCAGTTCTCCTGAACAATTAGTCCGAAAATCATTACTTGGTTCTGAGAGTGGCTTAATTATTAAAAACGTTCAGTTCTCAGGCTTAAAACAATCTATTGGTTCCTTTTATAATGAAACAGCGCTAGATATTATTAATGAAGGGCTTATTCTTTCTACGGGTGATATTTTTGATGCTATTGGACCAAACCGTTCGAAAAGTACTGGTTCTCCAAGTTCTGGAAGACGAGACAACGATTTGCAAGCGATAGCTACAGGAGTTGTATTAGATGCTGTTGTGTTGGAGTTTGACCTAATTGCTTTAAAAGATAGTATTGAATTTGAATATGTTTTTGCTTCAGATGAATATCCTGAATTTGTAAACAAAGGAGTCAGCGATATTTTTGGATTCTTTTTGACAGAGGTAGGAGCTAGAGCATTGTTTGCTGAAAATTTGGCGATAGTTCCTAATTCAAGAAAGCCTGTAAGCATTAACAACATTAACCATCGAGTGAATGAGCAATATTTTTTACGTTCGGATTTTTTAACTGCACACGATGCTGAATTTTGGAAAGAACACCCCGATTTATTTTTAAGAGCCAGATTCTTTGAATATGATGGATTTACTACAGTTTTAAAAGCTACTGCGAAACTAAAAGAAGGTAGATTGTATCATCTAAAATTTGCACTTGCCGATGTGGGAGACCGATTGTATGACTCTGCCGTTTTATTAAAGGCAAAAAGCTTTTCATCGAAAGGCAAGCTAATTGCAAAAGCAGATTCTATTGTTAAAAGGGAAATTGATTTAAAATTAAAGGAGTTCAGTAATTCATATACTACGAACAAAAATCAATCTTTTTCTTTGAAGATTAATTTCAATTCTAATGAATCGGTTATTTTGAAGGAATCTTTTTTTGAGATAAATCAATTGGCTGAATTACTTCAGGAGTTTCAAGACTTAAAATTGAATATTATAGGACATACGGACGATGTAGGATCAAATGAATCAAATCTCAAGTTATCCAAGAAAAGAGCTATTGCTGTAAAAAAATATTTATTTGATCGATCTATTAAGTCCAAAAGATTAACAACTGATGGTAAGGGAGAAACGCAACCCAAAGAAAGTAATGCAACTGTAAAAGGTAAAGCAGAGAATAGGAGGGTGGAGTTCAGGTTTAGTTATTAGCTAAGCCTGAAACTTATTGACCAAAGTATCTCGTTATTAAAATTGGATAGGGACAATAATTTTTGTTTTCTCCCATGTCATAGTA
>JAESST010000305.1 GCA_016763995.1 Flavobacteriales bacterium
GAATGCATGGAATATTAGCTTCTAGATTTAGACATGCGGAATCAAGGTACAAAAGCGCACAAGAGAAATATTACTTCGTTGAAGTAATTAGTACTGAATAATTAAAAAATCTAGTAATTCGTAATTCCCAAATTAGGAATTAAAGGATTAGTAATTATTTAACCAGCTAATATTGGCTGCTTAATCGAACAAAATGGGACTATCTTTATTTTTTCATACTTGTATCCATTTAAAAAAATGAGAACATAATCCTCAGTTATCCTTCTTAAGGAAATACCATAAACCCAGATATATATGAACCTTCCCGTTATTGATTTGCATTGTGATCTATTGGCACATATGTTAAATATGCCCAATCCAGATCCTTTTAAACGAGAAGGAATTGCCTGTTCCTTTCCAGCACTGGCAGAAGGCAATGTGAAATTACAAGTGATGGCCATTTTTACGGCTACCAAAAAAGGAAGTACGGAATTGGCATTAAGACAGAGTGAGATTTTTGCATCCTTTCTTGCCAAATACCCAAATCATTGCAACTTGGTTCATGATGTAAGCAGCTTGAGTCAAATTAATACTTCATCTAAATTGGGGATGATTGCAGCAATTGAAAACGCCTCTGGCTTTTGCGAAGAGCATGAGTCATTAGAAATTGGCTTCGAGCGATTGGAACAAATCATCAGCAACACAACACGAATTTTATACATTGGATTTACACACCACGCAGAAAATAGATTTGGCGGAGGAAATAACAGTGAAGTAGGCCTAAAAGATGATGGAAAAAAATTGCTTCAGTATTTGAATCGAAAAAAAATTGCGGTCGATTTTTCGCATGCCAGTGATGCCTTGGCCCAAGATATCCTGAATTATCTTTCAGAACATAGTTTGGAAGTACCTATTCTGGCAAGCCATTCAAATTACCGAAAGGTTTTCAATCATGTGCGTAACCTTCCGGACGACATTGCAAAAGAAATCATCCGACAGGGAGGCCTTATTGGAGTTAATTTTTTGAGAGCATTTGTAAATAACGAAGACTCCAATGCCCTTTATCAGCATATCAGTTACGGAATTGAACTGGGAGGTTTCAACTCCATTTGTTTTGGGGCTGATTACTTCTCTACTGACAGTCACCCTGACCGCTCAAGAGTTCCTTTTTACTTTAAAGAACATGCAGATGCAAGTTGCTATCCGTCCATTATAGAAACGATTTCCCAGCAGGTTTCACCAGACATCATAGAAGGCATTAGCAGTAAAAATGTGACGAATTATCTAATTGATCTTTGGAAGTAAATATCACACCAACATTGAAAAATAAAACCATGTCCCATATATCTAGCTTTATAGCAGTCCAAATTCTTTAATTGGTGTATATCGTTTCTCAAGCTTACTTCTGTAATTTTACCAAAAGTAATTGCCGCTAGAAATGGTGAATGAATAGATTTTATAATTATGACAGAAGATAGCGAGAACAAAAGTTTTAAGATTAAAGGAGACTCAAAAAAAAGAGTCGTGAAATTTGGGGCATCGAAAAGTCAACCAACAAATCAACATGAAACACAAACTCCGAAAGAATTACAAAAAGCAGAGCCAGTTATCAATGATTTATTTGCGAAACATTCAAGAAGAGAAAGTTTAAAAGAAGGGGAGCTACCAAGAGAATTAACTCATCAATTTAGTCTTAATAGTGAATTTGAAACTGCTTTCAATAAATTAGATGAAGGTGTAAAGAGTGGTTATTTATTTTATTTCTCTGGGCCAAAACTAACGGCTTCAATTACGAATAGAATTGTAAAAAAGATTGATCGAATTATTGCAGGGCATGGCTTAAATGATTGCACATGTGGACTTTCAAAGAGTTTGCCCAATTGTGATGGATCGCACAAGAACGCATAAGGATTATCAAAATCCACACGCTTTATAAAGCGTACTAAAAAGAAATGCTTCATTTCCAGTAATGTCTAGTTTATTCAAAACAAGCTGGCTTTTATGATTTTATCACTGCTCTGTGAAATGTGAACCTCAACTATAAAATCAAATACGGAACAAATACACACTGTTGTATCTTCATCTCTCTTGTATAAGCCTAAACCTACGCCAAATTCGGTTACCACTATCACCATTTGACTAAGTGATAGGTCGGAAAAATTATCTTTCGAAATAAGTCGATTCATTATTCCTTTTTGCATCATTATAATTGAACGTCTTCGAAAAACTCTGCGGGTGACAATTTGTAATATTTTAAAATTCTTGCAAGACTAGAAATTCTAAAATCGACTAAATCTTTTTCTAGTAACCAATATTGTTTTGGTTCAATAGCTAGCTCTGCAGCTAGATCAGGATAATTCGAGAAGCCGTTTTCAATACGTAGAGACTTTAGCCGTCGGCCTACCGTTGAGAATTTAGAATTTTCTTGCTTAGCCATAAAGAACAAGAAATGAAATAATTGGAAAATATCCTACGTTTAAAAAGACGCAAAACTTTCTTTTTTTTAACTCAATGCTTCTTTTAAACTAAACTTTACTGCTTTGCTTTCTGCCATTGGAGTTTTGCAAGCCTTCGGAAGATTTTTCTCGGTTCAGGCATCTTAGGGAAATTTGACCTATTCTGATAAGCCTTTGAGATTGCTTTGTTACTCGTAATAACTAGACGTCCCTTATCTCCAACAACATTTCAATATGCGGAAGATCATCTTCTAAATACTCCTCGCCTACAGGTATAAAACTATGCTTTTGGTAATAGTTGATCAAATAGGTTTGAGCAGAAATTCGAATGGATTGTCGCCCAAACTCCTGTGCAACAAAGTCTAGCGTTTTTTGGAGTAATACATCGGCAATTCCCTTTCCTCGAAATTCCTTTTTTAAAACTACTCTCCCAATCGAGATATCATCGTATGAAATTCCTTTCGGTAAAACTCTAGTAATGGCAATCACTTCTCCGCTTTCAGTTCTTCCAAATAAATGAAAAGCCTGCTTATCCTTTACATCCACTTCTTGATAAGCACAGTTTTGCTCCACTACAAATACTGCTGTTCTAAGGTAAATGATCTCAAAAAACTCTTCTACTGAAAGCTCATAAAATGCTTTTACCTCCCAAATTATATCTTCCATCTCGTTTTGTTTTAAGAGCGATCTAAAGTAGCTATTCTAATGCTATTCCTCTGTCATAAAATCAAGCACAAGCACGCAAAAAGTAAAAAACTACCTGTAAAAGTTCAAAATGTACATCGCCAAGCGTGTAGTTCAGTCTGACCTTTGAAAAAAAACACTAGCCATGAAAAAAATTCTTCGCCTTATTTGCCTTTTCTTTTTAGCACAAAATTTAAATGCTCAAATGAGCTTACCCTATTTTAGCGGATTCGAAAACGGATCACAAACGTTAGGTTGGGTAGAATATAAAAAAGCAGCTACCACACATAGCCATTGGGGAATCAACCTAATCCCCCTCCCTAATCCTTCTGCTGCATTTTCGGGTCAGGGTTATATTGGACATGATTATTCACCTTCAACAGGAATTACGCTAACCGACAACTGGATGGTATCCCCCTCCTTTTCGATCCCAAATGGAGGAACTTTAGACTCTATCCGACACAAATTTTGGGGATTCTATGTTCCTGGTGCCGGAGATACAATTGGCTTGTATTTGTTAAATGGATCGCAAGACCCTGCTTTGGCAACAAGCACTCAACTTTTATTCGATTTTAGAAATACAAATTACATTGCAGACAATGCCTACAGAATAAAAACAAACATCGCTTTACCAGCGATGAGTGGATCAAGTTACTTTGCAGTGCGTTATAGAAATGCAGACTGTAGTTCAAATTGGCTCACTGTTTACTTTGACAACATTGCCATAAGCGGAAATAGTCCTGTTGGCTTAAACGAATCTATTGACCATTCAGATAAAATAACTATTTCTCCTAACCCCACTTCAGGTAAAATACGAATAGACAGTGAGCTCAATATTGACTTTATAGAGATTTACAATATAGCTGGTAAAGTAGTTTATAGTGGAGCCTATAATAAAGAGCTTGACCTATCAAGTTATTCAAAAGGAATCCATTTTATAAAATTCCAAAGCAAAACTAACACATACATAAAAAGAGTGATTAGCTTTTGATAGAAATTAATCCTTGGAAGAAATAAATCGGTAAGTTCGCCGAACGAATATAAAATATTCAAAGACAATAAAGAGTTCAACGTTAATTTTCTTGGCTCCACAAGTTGATTAATACTGCTTCAATGCAGATTTGAATTAGAAAATCCACCAAGCTTGCTTGAGTGGATTTTTTGATTTGAAGAAATAACTGAATATCTAGTCTTGATTAAAACATATAAATTTTCGAGAATTGATAAGATGATGTATCTCATTCATTAAAGACACTATTTTATTATACAAACCTAACGTTCAAGCCTTATAAGGTCAGTCAGAATCAATTACAAGGCCATTCCTTATAGTATTTTAAACCATCATCAAAGTGAGCATCACTTCTTCTTGATCGGGATTGCTTTCTCCTTCTTCTTCTTTTTGCATCCCGGAGGGATTTCCTTTCGTACTCGACAAGCCAACTGGATATCTGTTCCCTTCATACTATCGTTTGTATAGTAATCGGTTAGCTTAATGCTTTTGACTAAGCTATCACCTTTTACAAAAAAGACTTCGTGCTCCAATAAAATATCGTCAAGTATACTAATATTACAATCTAAAAAGTTGGCACTAGAATCATAGCTTGGAAGAAAAACTTTATTGTTTTTCGAATCATTTAGCATTCTGGCAACACCAGAGGCTCCCTTAGCACCTATAATAGTTGGAGTTGATTTTTTCTTTCGCCAGGCAAAATCCTGACATTCAATATTCATGGGCACTAAATTTACCCCCATTTCATCGCAAGTCCTATGAACACTATCATTATACTGATAGTTCCCCTTGACATAATTCAGATATACGGGCTGGAGTATAGTATAGTCTAAATGGACAACTTGAACAGGCTCTTCTCCAAAAAAAGTAAAATGGTCTGGAAGCACTAAGCCAATGTTCACTGGAGTACCATCATAGGGCTCCTTCATTACAGGAGGGGAAGCCATATAATACTTTGAAATGTAATAATTCTTCTTTCCTTTTTTACGTGGTCCATAAGGTACCTCAGGAAAAACTTGATTATCTACGCCCCACGTTAATGTGGTAGATGATTCTGTGTTACACCCATAGAGAGATATTTTTTGACTTCCATAATTTGTGACTGGTGCATTCTTCAAATTGAAGTTGACATAACCACTGCTCTCTGCCCCTACTGTTTGCGCTTTGGTATTTAAACACAAAAGAATAATTATAAGGTTAAAGATAATTTGTTTGCTTGATAATTTCATTTTCTTGGCTTGTAGTTAGCCGAAAATTAAGACTAATTCAGAACACCCTATATCCGTCTAATAATGTAATACTTACTGAAAGAACGTAAGTTCCTAAATACAAATAACTACTCCTCCTGCTCTGCCAATAAAGAGATTCAGCCCTCAAACTTTATAAAAACAATCATTAACCAAGCACTAAAGCCGATTATAATTATATTTATTTTTTAATAGTTGTGGGCAATCTGACAAAATGATTTCACATTGCTAAAATAACTGCAGAACAAATTTTTCATACATAAAGAATTGATTAACATCCCCTAATGGCTATACTCATCTGTCCATATTGCAAAAGTTATTTATCCGATTCCGGAGAAAAGACCTATGCCTGTGTGAATAAACACAGTTTCGATATCGCCAAACAAGGTTATATCAACTTGCTGCCCGTGAATCAGAAAAAATCAAAAGATCCGGGCGACAACGAAATGATGATTGCTGCAAGAAGAAACTTTCTGGAACTTGGCTTTTATGATCCACTCATAGAAAGCATTAAGAACCTTGATAGCGAGAAACTCTCTTTTGAAACGAAAGATATCGTTGCTTTTGATGCAGGCTGTGGAGAAGGTTATTATTCTGAAAAAGCATTAAACAATTTGCCTGGTTTAACAACGGAAATATGGGGTACAGATATTTCTAAATACGCAGTTAAGAATGCAGCAAAAAAATATAAAGACAACCTCTATTTTGTAAGTTCAATATACAACTTACCCATTGCCAACGCAAGCACAGATCTTATACTATCCGTTTTTTCGCCCATTATGGCTGAAGAGTTCAAACGGATACTCTCTAAGCAAGGATATGCTCTAATTGTGAGCCCTGCACCCAATCATTTGCGTGAAATGGCTGAATTAATTTACGATACGTTTAGGCCACATACCACCAATATTGTAGAAAAAATGACATCTACATTTGAGCATCATTCTACAAAAAGAAGCACTTTTAAAATAGAGATTAAAAGTGCAGAGGCCTTGCTCGTTCTATTAAAAATGACACCCTATTATTGGAGTACAGGAATAGAACGATTAGAAAACATTACCAATAAAAGCGAAATTTCAGTTACCTGCGATTTCAATATTGACATTTTTAAGCCAATAGACTAAAGTGAAAAAAAAACTTTCTATTATTGGTGGTGGACCAGCAGCTTTTACTTTAGCTGCCTTTCTAGACAAGCAAAAGTTTGAGGTCACTATTTTTGAAAAAAATAAAGCGCTCGGACGAAAGTTTTTAGTTGCAGGAAAAGGTGGCTTTAATTTAACGCATTCTGAGCAGATAGAAGCCTTAATTGAACGCTATACACCTTCCTCTTTGTTAAAAAACACATTACTTAAATTCAATAACACTGATCTTAGAGATTGGCTCGATTCAATTGGGGTTCCAACCTATGTTGGGAGTAGCAAAAGAGTTTATCCGAAAGAAGGAATTAAACCCATTGAAGTGCTCAAAGCGATTCAAGCTGTTTTAATAAAAAATGAGGTTCACATTGAATACAATAAAACTTGGACAGCTTGGGATAATCGGAACAACTTAGTGTTTAATAACACAGAGCTTGTTGAATCAGATTATAACATTTTTGCCTTAGGCGGTGGGAGTTGGAAGGTTACCGGCTCGGATGGAAATTGGATGTCTATATTCGAAAAAAAGGGAGTAACTACTATTCCTTGTCAAGCGTCAAATTGTGGGTATCATATTGAATGGCCAAGCGAATTTATTCTAAAACATGCTGGTGCTCCACTTAAGAATATCTCCATTTCTTGTTTCAATAAAAAGCAAAAAGGCGAAGTTGTAATTACTCAATTCGGACTAGAGGGCAATGCTATCTACGCACTTAGCCCAGAGATTAGAGCTGAGCTGGAGAAACAGAAAAAGGCGATCATTTCTATCGATTTAAAACCCACTTTATCCTTCGAAGACATTGTGAGTAAATTGAAAAAATCGAACTCTAGAAAAACAACTGAAGTTTTAAAAAATGAGCTAAAATTGAGCCCTGCGCAGATCGGCCTGCTAAAAACATACATTTCTAAAGAAACATTCTTAGCGATTGACATGCTCGCTCTAAAAATTAAAAACTTAGAGCTTACTGTTGTTAATTCAGCTGAAGTAGACGAATCTATTTCTACTGTTGGAGGGCTTTGTTTGTCAGCCATAGATTCCAACTTCCAACTAAATGCTATAAATAACAATTTTTGTATTGGCGAAATGTTAGATTGGGACGCCCCTACTGGGGGGTATTTATTACAAGCTTGTTTTAGCATGGGAGTTGGATTAGCTCAACATTTAAATACTAAATACATAAAGTAATTTTTAGTTTACACATCTTAATTCAAAAATTACGAGCACTTTACAAAGCCGAATAAGGCCAGCTTATTTTTTAAATTACATAAAATTAGTATTTGGTAGGTTCCAATTAGTATTTGGTAGGTTTTGCATAGAAAGCTGCTGATTTATCAACATTTACCTCTATCTCTCTTAGAAGCAATAGAATACAATTCCCTAAATTGTATCACAAGCGTATTCATTATACATAAAAATACGGCTCCTCAAACTCACTTAATATTCATTAAAACCACAATTATGAAAAAGTTAATAGCTTCTCTTTTCACTTTAATCATTTGTGCCTTTTTTAGTTCCTCCCTTATGGCACAATCTCCTTGCGACACTTGTACTGCTCCATGGGGTCCCATTCAATACCAAACCATTACAGGCAAAACCTTACCCAATAAACCGGATACTTGTCTGTACACTTTTATCTACCAATATAGAGAAAGGAATTGCGGAGGAAACATAGAAATTGACATGGTAAGTCTGAATACACTTAGCCAAAACGCCACAGGCTTTTGCCTTTTGAACAACTTCGCTGACTGTTATGAGTCAAGAAGAGCTGGAATAAGAAGTTTAGTCGACTTTCTAAATGTACCAGTTACCTTTTCACAAGAAGCCGCGTGTTATGCCTTATTTGAGGTAAATCCTCCACAAGATTATATAGATTGTTTCCTTAGCCCCGGAGAAGTTGTAGATCAGTGGTATGGTTATGTTAAATGCGATACCAACTCTTGTTGTCGTACAACCTATACTCCTAATGGAAATGGAACTGTTAACTATCAATCTGATACAATAGTTGATTGTAGCCCAGGAACCATGCCAAACCTACCTGCTTTCTTAACTTGGGAATGCAAAGGTCAGCTATTCATTATTCCTGTTGATCCAAATCAGCCCATCAACTGCGAAGCGACTTGTTCTACAGGAAGTGGAACTCTTTTCCGCGAAAAAAGCGGTAACTCAAGTATTGACGAATTGGATTCTCATTTTGAAGTTTATCCTAACCCTACAAGTGGTGATATTAGCCTGAATTTTAAAACACAAAACTCAGGAAAACTTAGCATCAGAGTATTTAATACTCAAGGGCAAATCGTTTATAATCGAATTCTTACGAGTACTGAACAGAATTCGAAAATAAGAATTGAAACTGCTCCTTGGAGTGCTGGATTATATACCGTTCAATTAGAAGAGAATGGAACAGTATTAGAATCTCAAAAAATACAGATTCTAAAATAGTAGAAATCCTATAAAACATTCAGATTAATGGCTGCCTTTTAGGCAGCCATTTTTATGAGCTAGTTCAAGCTCTTTAATGTCGTGACTCCAATTTCTTTAAACGACTACTCACTGCTTTTGTGATCATGGCCTTCATTCCAAGAGTAACTTTTCGTTGATCATCATTGGTTTTTCCATAATACAATTTACCGAAATCAGAAATGTTGTTAAAAGCGACATAGACTGAATCATTTTCAGCTTGATAGATCAATACCTTTTGACAAAAAGCATCTAAGCCAATTTTAGGTACTTCTTTCATCGCCTCTACTCCCATATCGGGCACTCCAAACAAGCACAACATAGTAGGTCGAATACTGTCGATGCTCGTACCGCTTACATCTTTTTGTAAGTCAATTTCCGAAAACCATCGCGTTTTCTGTTGTCATTTAACCATAGCTCTAATTTTTAACAAGGTAACATCATAATCGAAATTCGATAACACTCGAACAATTCCAAAACCTGAATCAACACTCGAAACAGGGGTATGTGAAATGAGTTTTTGTGGCAGTTGAACTACAATCCCATCAATAGCCCTTCCGTATTCAACAATATCAATATCAGACAAATGATGCCTTTTTTGAATAAATTTGGCAGAAGTGTAGGCATAAGAAAGTTTTAGGGTATCCGGTTCAGAATAAGCCAACACCTTAAAGGGCATATCCAATCCAATCAACTGATCTATTTTAATCAAATTCGAAACAATAGTATCATTTGAAAAAAGAGATACAATGGCAGGCGGTGTATAAACACCATATACTTCAGCCATCTGGTGATGATCTAACTGCACTACTTCTCTGTATTGAATGGAGCTTTTTTCGACCTTCAAATGCGCCCGATCTAGCTTTTCTAAAATTGAGCTGTTCGGTAATTTTTCTTTTACTTCATGCTTACAGCTTATTACAATACTTGCAAGGAGTAGGGTGTATAAAAATTTCTTCATAATTTCTATTGTTTATATCCGTCAAAAAAACATTGATAGCATCTTTTATAAAAGCTGAAAAAGCATTCCTCATGGTGCAAATGCATTAATTAGTGCAAGTGCAACTACTTAAAATGCTCAATAATTATTAATCCTCATATCTTAAATCATGATTTGTTTTTTTTGATATTATTCTAGCAATATTAAAAATCATAACCATATAAAGAGGAACTTTGTCGCCTACTTAAACTATTCTAATGGCTATTCTCATTTTCGTAATTATCCTATGGTATGGAGGTTTATTCTTTCAAACCTTTTTCCTTCATAGATACGCTGCTCATCAAACATATACGATGTCGAAGGGAGTAGAAAAACTGACCTTTATTTTAACTTGGATTTTTCAAGGTAGTAGTTACTTAAGTGCTTATGGCTATGGAGTAATGCACCGAATGCATCATGCTTATGCGGATACAGAGAAAGATGTGCATTCTCCAAAATACGATGGCAATTTGTTTAAAATGATGTGGAAGACAAAAAACATCTACCAAGACATTAATAAAAAAAGAATTGAAGTTGAAGATCGGTTTTTAACGAACGTACCACAATGGAAAAGCTTTGATTTATTTGCAAGCTCTAGATTATCAAGAGTTCTTTGGGGAGTAGCCTATGCTGTGTTTTTCTACTTTTTTGCAACTGCATGGTGGCAATGGCTATTTCTACCATTAACCTTTTTAATGGCTCCTGTACATGGTGCCATTATCAACTGGTTTGCACACGTCTATGGTTATGTCAACTTCGAAGTAAAAGATACTTCTAAGAACTTTCTTCCATTTGACTTCTTAATGATGGGAGAAGCGTATCATAACAATCATCATAAAAGAAGTGGAAATCCCAATTTTGGAGGTGTTCGTTGGCATGAAATAGATCCGACATACATTGTTATGAAGATCTTGAATCGATTAAAAATCATTAAGTTAAAAAAGGTTAGCTCATAACATAGCTTTCTATTTCTCTCTCTTTTAAGCTCAATTCTCTTAGGTTAAATTAGCTTCTCCGCTCTGACCTATGCAGTCCTAATGCATTACTATTCAGTATTTAAAAAAATAATTCAGCTTTACTGTAATGTTTTTACTACTTGTTCGTCTTAATCTATAGAATGAACTTAGTAGACTTTGAAAAAGATATTCTCCCTCTGAAAGATAAAATCTTTCGCTTTGCGAAAAGACTTTTATCAACCCAAATGGAAGCAGAAGATACCACTCAAGAAGTGTTTTTGAGATTGTGGTCTAAGCGAGAGGTTCTGAATAAATATAGCAGCGTTGAGGCTCTTGCCATGACAATGACTCGTAACATCTGTCTGGATCAAATCAGATTTAAGAAAAGAAAAACAGTCGAACTTCACGATAACGTTGCTATATCAGACTATACTCCTTTAAAGCATACTGAAATTTCCGACAGTATAATGCTAATGAATCAGATCTTGGCAACACTTCCTGAGCAACAAAAAACAATTATTCAACTGCGAGAAGTTGAAGGTTACGAGTTTGAAGAAATTTCTAGAATCATGGAAATGAACGTGAATACAATTCGAGTAAACCTCAGCAGAGCAAGACAAAAAGTAAAAAAGAATTAACAAAATCATTTGATTATGAGCGAAGCACCTATTAAAGATATATTGGAGCGATACTATGAAGGTGAAACAACACTGAAAGAAGAAAAACAATTAGTTGATTTCTTCTCACAAGAAAGTATTCCTGCAGAATTAAAATCGGAACAAATCAGCTTTCTGTTTTATCAAACGACCAAACAAGAACGAATAGAAAGTGACGTATTAAACCTTGAGTCCATCAAAGAAAGTCCTACTAAAATTATTTCAATTCGCCCTCTGATTAAGAGATTTATTACTGTTGCCGCTAGTCTAGTCATTATAAGCGGGGCTTATTATTTCATTCAAAAACCGAGCAGTAATAAGCACATTACCTACACCGAAGTAAGCGAATCTCAAATGGCTTACTTAGAAACTAAAAAAGCACTTTTATTAATCTCTCAAAAGCTAAACAAAGGCACCAAAAATTTAGATAAAATATCAAAACTCAACGAAGTTAAAGACCTACTAAGCTCTAAAAATTAATCCCATGAAGAAAATACTATTTAGCATATTCATACTGTCTTTTCCACTATTAATGGCAGCTCAACCAAGTCAAGTTGAAAAACTATTTGATCAGTACTCAGGGAAAGAAGGGTACACCTCTGTGCACATCACAAAATACATGTTTGAAATGTTTGCAAAAGTTGCCACAGAAGAAGAAGACAACGAATTTAAAGAAGTGACAAGCCAGTTAACAGCCATTAAAATTTTAACATTAGATTCTGAGACAAATGCCAAACGAGGACAAGATTTTTACAAAGAAATTAACAATTCTCTTTCTGAGCCCGAATACAAAGACTTAATGATTGTAAAAGATGGTGGCGAAGAAATTAAATTCATGATAAAAGAGACCAAAGACATCATTTCTGAATTAGTCATGATCATTGGCGGAGAAAATGAAGGGGTTCTTATCTCTTTAATGGGAGACATTGATTTAAAAACAATTTCAAAAATCTCTAAATCGATGGATTTGAAAGGACTAAAGCACCTTGACAAAGTTGATGAAAAAAATAATTAACCTAAACTAAATACCATGAAACTCATTAAAATACTATTCCTTGCAGCCTTCTTTTTTACTATTTCTACAATTCAAGTAAGAGCAGGAAACGACACAAAAACCTTTTCAGATTTTTATAAAAACCATCAGCACAAAGAAAGCGTTTCTCTGAATATTCCAGGATTTTTTGTTCGATTTCTGTTAGATAAAGAAGATGATGCAAAAGAGATATCCAAAGATATTAAACATGTAAAACTGTTAATCTTTGAAGGTCATGCAAGCAGCCAAAAGGAACTTGCAGATGAATTAAATCAATACTTGCCTTCTAATCTATATAACGACTTAATGATTATTAAAGATGGAGCAGATCAAGTTACTTTCAAGCTTCGCGAAAAGAAAGGAAAAATCAATGAAATTATTATGATTGCTACCGATAATAGTTCTTCAGTAATACTCTGTATTGAAGGGAATATGGAGTTAAGCGATGTAAAAAAATTAGTAAAATCAATAACGTTAATGACTTAAAAAACAAAACTTCAAATCATTAATCTATTAAATTTAAGCAGAGTGTTTAGCATATGCGATAGCTAACTTTACATCGTATTTATTTGCTTTGTAGCCAGGTCCATAATACTCCCTCGCAAATATTTTCCATTTTTTGTTTTTAAATACCTCAATAGATTAACTGACCGAATGAAGTTCCCAAACGCTTTGAAATGCTCAGCTTCATTAATGTATTGAGCTTAACATAACTCTTTACGTTTGAGAATCCACAAGCTCCATAATTGAACCCCATAATTTGAAATGTACCCCAAGACGCGGAGGCTAGCGCAGCCTTGTCGTGTATCTCTTTCGCTCTATTTAAACGATTGTATTCTTTAGCCCTACCTTTATAATGTTCTCTTGTCCATTTCAAATATAAAATATCCTCATTTCCCATTACGTACTCGTTAGGGTCAATACCTAGGGCTTTCAATTGCCTCCAAAATACATGCCCCTCAAACAAAATTTTGGGTCGTTTATCACTTAAAAAAGTGTAGGTTCTAACTGAGAATTTCAACCAATGGAAAAGTTATCTACGAATTCGTAGATAACTTTTTTTATTGACTTACAACTATCTGCATTACTTTAACTTTATCTGCACCTTTTATATGAACGAAATAACTCCCCGCCTTAAGGTTAAGATTAAATTGAATCTCTTTTTGACTTGCTGCTCGATCCTTTACAATGACAGCTCCTTTAACATCGTATATGCTTATAGTTCTTTCTACAACAGCCTCTTCAAAGTTTTAACTAAAATTACCTTCGTTCGGGTTTGGAAAAATGCTTACTCCAATTGAAGTAATGTTCTTATTCTCAATTCCAGTTGTTACATCTCTTAACGCAATTAAATAATCCTCTACCTCGCCAAACTGATTTCCACAAGGATCAGGATTACTCCAATATGATAACCTCACTCTCATTTTAACAGTATCGTTTACAGCAACAGTAGTTGGTACTCTAAATGAAATAGAAGAACTTCCTCCCGAATTTGGATCAAACAACACTCGTTCGTTTACTTCGAAATCTGAATTGGCATTATAATCTATCCATACTCCAAAATCATTACTTCCCCACCCTGTATTAGCACTTACAGTTATCAAATAATTTGAATCAACATACAATTCCACCACTGGGTTCGCATAGTTTGAATATGCATTATTTACACTTGAATTATTTAAATTTTCAATGTTTACGTTATCAATGAATAGGTTCCCTGATCCATTATTCCCAGTAGCAAAGCAATAGTCAAATGGTTTAACTTCATACATAAATTTATACGTCTCTGTTGTATCATTAGTACTTCCAACTGCAAATACCTTAAAATAAACTTTTGTTCCTGCCATAAAAGTTGGAATTGCTTGAGTGCTTAACCAACTTGAATCTAGAGTACTTGTATCTGTCATAGCAATTCTATTTCCGAATACAGCAGAGTCTCTAGACCACTCTAGGTAAACAGAACTTAACATCCCATTATAATCAATTCGAGAATTTACGTACTGATCGTTCCCTTCTTTTGGACTGTTATCTGTTGGTGGGTTAGTTATTGTAGTATAAGTGATCGCAGGATAATTCTGTCTTCCTACCAAATTATATTCCCAAAGTCCTCTACCCCATGTTGCAGCTCTTAGGGTATTACTTCCATAATTAATCTCTAATTCTCTAACAGCCATATTGGGAAGGCCTGTATTGTATAAAGCCCAGTTATTTCCAGACATAGGTTTCGTATATACTCCAATTTCAGCACCCAAATAAATATTCGATGCATCTGAATGGTCAATTACTGCACTTCTAATAGGCATACTTCCCAAATTATGCGTGATATTTGACCATGAAGTCCCTCCATTTGTCGTCATGAAAACTTTAGAATTATCTGTTTGGTACCTTGCATATACAACTATAATGGTATTGTCATCATTCGGATCAAAAGCAATATCACGAATCGAATAATTGGGCAAATTTCCCTTAATACTTGAGAAACTTACTCCTCCATCTATCGATTTCTCTATCGCACTTCCTCTTGCAACAACAATAATATTTGAGTTATTCTGTGCTATTTCTGCATGTTGAATATCTCCTGTTATTGTTGACGGATTTCCTAAAGCAACATGTGTTTCAGCAAAATCATCTGATTTATAGACCATATCTCTAAAATCATAAATCGTCATATGATTATTGGGGTCATAGGCCAATGGTGCTTCCCAATACGCACCGGAAGAGCCCGCAGGACTTGCCGCATCTTGAGATATACCTCCTGTTTTGGTTCTTCTTCTGCTTCCATATTGAACAGAACCCATCATCCAATCTTCATTTAAAGGATGAATCAAGCCTTCCATTCCATCAGCACCGTAAAACTCTACCCATCCTTTTTCCGTCAGAATACTAGTTCCATTATCTTGAGAGCCAGAAATACTTCTGTAGTGGTTTGATTGGCTTATTCCTAATTTATAATTCTCTCGAATACCGGTTCCTTCACTTAAAATCGTCCAAGAAACACCTCCATCATTCGACTTACTCAAAAACCCATCTGTCGCTGCATAAAAGACACCGTTTATCGATTTCAAATTTCTAATATCAGCATGAATATAATTAGTGCTTGTTGCATAACTAGAAGAATTGCTATTTGTATTTCCATTCGTGTTTCCAAGACTCCATCTTGTTTGATTAACAAATGTATTCCCTCCATCTACTGAATTATCCAAATCTACATATCCATAAACCATGTTAGAAGTATCTTGATCATTCACGGAAAATCCCCCGCAAGATTCAGGAGAATTTGATCTAAAACCAAAGGACAAACCTCTATCATAAGAAATCCAAATTCCGTTATTAGAAGCAAACCATAAACAATCGTCACACAAAGAATTAGTTACTAACTCTACCCTTTCGTTTCCACCGTTTCCCAAAATATTATTAGATAAACTATAAGAGGCACCTTGGTCTAAAGTCCTAAATACTCTATCAGATGTACTTGAGCCAGCATTATTGTAAAGATATAAGATACTGTCGTTTGAAGGGTGAAATGCAATCTCAATAAAATCGAAATTAAATTCTGCTGCCGTCCAAGTCGCTAAATTATCTGTTGATTTAAAAATTCCTTTGTTCGTCCCAATAAATATCAAGTCACCCACTCTTGGATGGTATGCCAATTCATAAATCTGAAAATCTGTTCCAAGACCCGCAAAACTTAAATTTGCCGGATTAAAAAGAGTTTGGACCCATGTTAATCCTCCATCTATACTTCTATAAATTCCATGACTTGTTCCATTGTTAGAATTCCTAACATTGATTAGGATAGAATCTGAATTCGTTGGAGAAACTCCCATTGCATTTACTCCACTTGCAAATAAGTCATCTGTTGTTCCGGCCCAAGTTGCTCCTCCGTCGATTGTTCTCCAAAAACCTCCACTTCTACTTCCTAAATAAATAATATTCGAATCTACCGGTGATACATAAAAATCTTCTACTCTACCCAATCCTGCCGAATAATGCCCTGTAAGACTATCCATTGTATAAGGGCCTAGATCTTTCCACGTTCCATTAAAAAGACTCTTTGGCGCTTTAACACTCTTTTGAATTGCCTTAAATTGATTGCTAACGAAATAGGGATCTACATTATATCGATCTCCATCAGGATAATATTTATATTCATTCGCATTTACCCAACGTTGAAAAGGCTTCCACCCTGATCCTTTAACATTCTTATCAATTGTAGAAAAATAGGCCTCTGCATCCTTTAGCACTTCATAAAAGTTAACACTAGGATCAGACATACTCGTTTTATAACGCTCTTCTAATTCAGCTGAACTTTCTTGAGCTGAAAGGGAATTGACTAATAAGAGTAAAATAAGCGTTTTATAAATTTTCATATTTAGAATAATTAGGGCAAGTAAATAGGAGGTTTCACCATGAATGAAACAGTCTGCTTAAATGCTTGTTCGTTTTTCGTATAAAAAACAAAGGCGTTTATTGATTGTGTTAGAATTGTCCCTTTTTCTAATTTTAAGCGTATCGTTGTTTTAGTAACACTTCTTCCTGAATCAGACGACAGAGGATAGTACTTCGTTTCAAATTCAATACTATCTATGCGTATTTCTTTTGTCAGGCTTTCTTTTTCAATTTTAATGGTCAAAAAATGCTTTGACACCTCATCTTTTTGCCCCGGAATTTCTTCTTGAAGATAAGCTTCCGTAATCTTTATATCTTTAGATAATTGATAGCTCACTGCTGCTTTTACCACAGCTTTATTCGATCGGCACGAGCCTAGAATTGATAAAATAAAGAAGAAAAGGAAAACGCTTTTTTTCATTGTTATGTTGGTTTGCTAAGATACTCAAATTGCATGCTTATATTTAGTCTCTTATTTAACGAAACAATGATTCAATACAACCCCAAAGAGTGGTTCGGCCTTATTTTTAAATTCCACAAAAGCGATACATTTCGGCAAATGTTTGGGGTCCTTCTTGTTTTTGCAATTTTCTGTTCTACCGTCGTATTCCTAGAACTTCGATATGAAGATATGTACGTTTTTAGTAATACCATTCAAATTCATTCCCTACTCGGTTTCGTAATTGGTCTATTGTTAGTTTTTAGAACTAACTCAGCTTATGACCGTTGGTGGGAAGGCCGTAAATTATGGGGGGCATTGGTGAACAATAGTCGCAATTTTGCCATTAAAATTCACGCCATTTTACCTGCTTCGGAAAAAGAAAGTAGAAACCTTTATAAAGTACTTATTCCTAATTATGTTTTTGCGATGAAAGAACATTTGCGAGAAGGTGTTAAACTTGAAGAATTAGAGGATAATCAGTTTATTTCACATCAGAAACTAGCAAAGGCAAATCATATCCCTAACCTTATTGCATCTAGGATGTACCAGTGTTTACATGAATTGTATCAAAATAAGGCTATCAGTGGAGACCAACTGATTACAATTGATAGAGAGTTAAATGCAATTACCGATATCATAGGAGCTTGCGAGCGAATAAAGAATACGCCAATTCCGTTCTCCTATAATCTTTTTCTTAAAAAATTCATTTTTGCTTATACTCTAACTCTACCTTTTGGTCTAGCCTACGATCTACATTATTGGACTATTCCTATTTGCACGTTTATTCTATACATTTTCGGAAGTTTAGAGTTACTCGCTGAAGAAATTGAAGATCCTTTCGGAACAGATACGAACGATTTAAATACACAAGGCATTTCAGAAACAATTAAATCAAATGTTAAGGAAATTCTAGAAGACAACAGATCATAAGAATCTTTAAGCGATCAATAATTTATCAAACTCAGCAACCTACTACTACTTAACTATGGCTTCAGGTTTTTTTGCATTATTAGATGATATCGCAGCCTTAATGGATGATGTTGCAGTAATGGGTAAAGTAGCAACAAAGAAAACAGCAGGCATACTAGGAGACGATTTGGCGGTGAATGCAGAGAAGGCTTCCGGCTTTGTTTCTTCGAGAGAAATCCCAGTTTTATGGGCGATTACAAAAGGGTCCTTCCTCAACAAACTTATCATTCTTCTAATTGCTTTTGGTTTGAGTGCTTTTTTCCCCTCTATAATTCCTTTAATCCTGGTTGGAGGTGCACTTTACCTTGCTTATGAAGGAGCTGAAAAGCTATACGAAATATTCGTTCCACATCAACAAGAAGTAACTACAGAGAGTGATCTCCAACTTTCAAAAGAAGAAATTCTTGAGCTAGAAAAGGAGAAAGTAAAATCCGCTATCATAACAGACTTTATACTCTCTATCGAAATTGTAATTATTGCTTTAGGAAGCGTACTTGGTCAAACTTTGCTATCTCAAATTCTGGTGGTTTCTTTTGTTGCAATAGTAGCAACTATTGGTGTTTACGGAATTGTTGCGCTCATTGTAAGAATGGATGATTTTGGCTTCCAACTAAAACGAATGAGTGATAAAGCAGTTATTCAATTCATTGGAAATACCCTTGTAAAAGCACTTCCATTGGTGATCAAAGCTCTAGGTTATATTGGAACTATAGCCTTACTCTTAGTTGCAGGTGGAATATTTGTACATCATATTTCATTCGTGCACCACCTAGTAGAAGGTATTCCAAGTATTATTGGAGAGTTCTTCTCAGGCTTAATTGTTGGTTTTATCTCTCTAATTTTTGTCATGATCGTTAAAAAGATATTTAAGAACTAATCGATTTGTATTAGTACGTTCTTCTTCTCACCTACTCCAATTCTCCTCAGCTTAGATAATAACCTAAGTTCGATTATTAAGTAGAAAATCAGATTTTCAGAAGTGGCAATATACAAGGTAGGTTTTAGCGTTATAGCTGGCTATATTCTAAAGATTCAACGCAGTAGATTGTTCTGTCTGTGAAAGCGTTCATAGTTCTGTAGCTAAACAGCAATCTACATTCTGAATTCTTAAGAAGAGCCAAGCTCAGGTTGATAGCTTTCGTCGAAATCAAAAATAAGGCATAAAAAAAGGCCGATCTTTAAGATCGGCCTTTCCTATAGAATTAAAAAAGAATTA
>JAESST010000306.1 GCA_016763995.1 Flavobacteriales bacterium
ACGAGAACCACGTCCAATCATTTGATGATACAGCGCTAAAGATCGTGTTGCTCTATTTAAAATAATGGTTTCAACAGTTGGTTCATCAAAACCAGTAGTCAAAATACCTACAGAAGTTAAAATTGCATCAGGAGTCTCTTTAAACCAAGTTAAAATATCCCTTCTCTCCTGCTCTCCTGCGTGGTGATCAAGGTGTTGAATCTCATATCCTGCCGCCTTAAAGGTGTCGTAAACACCATATGAAGTTGCAATACCATTATTAAATATCAGGGTTTTCTTACCTACTGATTTCTCCTCATAGGCACGAACCAGTTTTTCTTGCATCATATAGTTACCATACAATTGCTCAGAAGATTTAACCGTGTAATCACCATTAATCCCCACCTTAAGGGTATCTAAACTAACATTATAACTATAAGTGGTTGCTCTTGATAAATAACCTTGATTTACTAAATTGCTAATGGATTCTCCTACCACTAACTCTTCATAGTTCTCATTCATCGGTAGCTTGATGCTTGAACTAAGTGGAGTTGCTGTTACTCCTAAAATATTTACAGTTTCAAAGTACTTGAATAATTTTCTAAAGCTATTGTAATGCGCTTCATCTACAATCACTAAACCTATGTTATTCAACGTGAGTTTTTCCTCTTGTAAACGGTTGTTTAAAGTTTCAACCATAGCAACAAAAGCAACAAACTCGTTATCGTCTTCAACAGATTTCACCTTGCTATCAATAATCATGTTATCTACCTTAAATTCAGATAACATTCTTGATGTCTGCTTACAAAGCTCAATTCTGTGGGTAAGAATTAATACTTTTTTACCAGTTGACTTAATGTAACGACGAGCAATTTCAGAAAAAATAACTGTTTTTCCACCACCTGTTGGTAACTGAAAAAGAACATTATGGTTGTCTTGGAGCTCGTTTAATTTGTTCGATATTTGTTGAATAGAGGCTTCTTGAAAGGGATATAGATCCTTACCTTCACCACTCTCTTCAATCTCACTTAGGTCTATAATTTGGGAATCACTCATAGGGATTGCAAAAATAGTAGAAATCTTAAGTTTATGATCTTAATTAGCTTTTAATTTTAACAAACTTTTAAAGCTTTTTACGCGTCTTTACATTTACATAACTAATCAGCTACATTATGTTAAAAAAAGTCCTCTTCGTATTATTTATAAGTGCCAGCTTTATTTCTGGAAAAGCAAGTGAAACAAAGCCTATTCTTCAGCAGCTAAAGGGATTAAATAAATATTGGTCCATTCAAGAAAACACGACTCATTTAAGTCAATTGAATACTAGCTTGAATGAAATAGATTTAATTCAAACTCATTTGTTGCTTGTGGTAGAAAAATTGAGGAATAAATCGACAAATCATTTAACTCCAACTCAAGAAACGAATCGTTCATTCCTATTGAATGAACTTAGAGCATATGCTAAGCAAAGGGTTTTTCCTATTAATGAATTTCATACAACAAGAACGCCCTATTTTATTGATGAAGTTGGAACGGCATGTGCTGTCGGTCAATTAATTATTAAAAGTGGAAATAGAGGGCTTGCTGAATTTATATCTCAGAAGAACAATTACGATTTTATCGAAGATATGCCACATCAAACAGAACTTTTAAGTTGGGCGAATCAACATGGATTTGAATTAGAGGAGTTAAAATGGATTCAACCGACTTATGGGCCACAATGCCCTTCCGGTCAGGTAATTCAGCCAATTTGCAGAGATGGTGTAGGCTGTTTTAATCCAGATTGGCAAGCAGATGGTTTAGTATCCCCCATAAGCTACTATTCTGAATATAATAATGGTTCAGGTTGGGTGTTAGATTCTAACAACATTTGGTTATTTTGGGGAGCAAGAATTGGTCAACATAAAATAACCATAACAGATTCTACAAATGCTTCAATAGTCTATCAATACACAATCAATAACATTCCTCCAATTCCAATAAATGCTTCTATTATTGATCAATCTTCAGGAGCTTATTGTAATGGTCAAGTTTCGTTAAGTGTTAACAATTCTAGTGGCACAACTTATTCCTATTCGTTAACTAACACGCAAACAAATTTTTATGAGCAATCGCCAAGCAGTGTATTTGATAGTTTGTGCACAGGAACTTATGAAGCACGGGTATCTACCACTTTTAATTGCTACAACACAATAACAGTAGTAGTTAACAACAGTACAGGCTTAAGTCAGAATAATTTTAGTCAGTATGTTAAAGTTCAAAGCCCCCTTCAACAATATTTAAATGTCGATATTTCATTAACAGGACGTAAACAGCTTAAAATTTACAGCATGTTAGGTGCTTTAGTTTTCCAACGATCCTTTACAAATCAGAGTAGCATGGATTTGAGCAAACTGGAAGATGGCCTATATATTCTACAAATTGAATTCAATGGGAATGTATACAATAGAAAGATCGTGAAGGCGAATTAGAGGAGTCATTTTCCTACCTTTGTGGGCTTTAATTTACCAGAGAATGAAGCTATCAGAAGAAATTTCGAAACGTAAAACCTTTGCCATCATTAGTCATCCCGATGCCGGTAAAACTACTTTAACAGAGAAGTTTCTTCTATTTGGTGGAGCAATTCAGACTGCAGGAGCAGTTAAGAATAACAAGATCAAGAAAACAGCTACTTCCGATTTTATGGAAATTGAGAAACAAAGAGGAATCTCTGTTGCTACTTCTGTAATGGGATTTAAATACAAAGACAAGCTTATCAATCTATTAGATACTCCTGGTCACAAAGATTTTGCTGAAGACACGTATAGAACGCTTACAGCGGTAGATAGCGTTATTCTTGTAATTGACTGTGTAAAAGGAGTTGAAGCTCAAACAGAACGTTTAATGGAGGTCTGTAGAATGCGTGATACTCCAGTAATTGTATTCATTAATAAAATGGATTTAGAAGGAAGAGATTCCTTTGAATTATTAGATGAATTAGAAGAAAAATTGAACATTAAGGTTCGTCCGATGACATGGCCAATTGGTATTGGAGCTACATTTAAAGGAGTTTATAATCTTGGAAATAGCAGTCTGAATTTATTTCAATCTTCAAAAACGAAAATTGCAACTGAAATTACAGCCATTCAAAATCTAGAAGATGAACAATTAGATGCCATTATTGGAACTCAGGCTGATCAATTAAGAGAAGATGTTGAATTAATTGAGGGTGTTTACGATGAGCTGAGTAATAAGGATTATTTAGAGGGGAAAATTGCTCCTGTATTCTTTGGATCTGCAGTCAATAACTTTGGAATACAAGAAATGTTAGATCAATTTATAGAGATCGCACCTACTCCAAGAGGAAGAGAAACAAATGAAGGAGAAATAAACCCAGAGCGAAGCAAATTCAGTGGTTTTGTATTTAAGATACATGCCAACCTTGATCCAAAACATAGAGATAGAATTGCATTTTTAAGAGTGTGCAGCGGTAAATTTGAACGAAATAAGTTTTTTCATCACGTGAGATTAGATAAGAACTTACGCTTTAGTAACCCTACTTCTTTTATGGCAAAAGATAAAAGCCTGATCGATGATGCTTATCCTGGGGATGTAATTGGATTGTATGATACGGGAAACTTTAAAATTGGAGATACCTTAACAGAAGGAGAAAATTTCACCTTCAAAGGAATTCCTAGTTTTTCTCCGGAAATCTTTAAAGAAGTATTGAACAACGACCCGATGAAATCGAAGCAGCTTGAAAAAGGAATTCATCAATTAACAGAAGAAGGTGTTGCTCAACTATTTACTGCTAGAATGGGAAACAAAAAGTATATAGGAACAGTTGGTGAACTTCAATTTGAAGTGATTCAGTATCGTTTAAAAAACGAGTACAATGCCTCCTGTACTTTCGCTCCTATGAATTTTCACAAAGCCTGTTGGTTTACTTCTGAAAACCTAGAAATGCTAGAAGAGTTCAAGCGATTAAAATCAAATTACATCGTATGGGATAAAGATAAAAATCTAGTTTTCTTAGCACAAACTTCAGGCATTCTTCAAATTACCAAGCAAAATTACCCTGATATTGAATTTCATTTCACCTCAGAGTTTAAAACACAAGAAGATTAAGCTAGAATTTCTTGCATCTTTTCCTGAAAAAAAGGCATGTCTTGCATCTCGTTATGGGTTGCTCCTTCTACTCTATAGAACTTGATAGAAGGATTTGTACCTATCAGCTTTTCACCCAAATAATAGGGCACTTTTCGGTCTTCAGTTCCGTGAAAAATGTAAATAGGCCCCTTTACTTCCTTTAAGTATTTGTTCGTTCTAAAGTTGTACTTACTAATCCAGCTTGCAGGCAAATATGCTTTATGGTAATTAACTAGCTGAATGAAATTATAATAAGGAGCTTCTAAAAATAGAGAAGCAGCTTGTTGCTTACTTGCCAACCTAGAGGCAATTCCCGTGCCTAAAGAAAAGCCATAAATATGAACGTTGGATTCTTCATACTCTTTTAGCATAATGCTATAGAGTTGCTTTGCATCTCTTTGCATATTACGTTCTCCCTTAATTCTGCCTCCACTCTTTCCGAATCCTCTAAAATCGTACATGAATACATCGTATTCTAAATCGACAAAGAACTTGGCAAAATCGCCCCAATATCTTAAGTTATCTGCATTCCCGTGAATATAAAAAATCAATCCTTTGGGCTGTTTTGCTTTGAACAACAAGCAATTTAATTGAACTCCCTCTTCAACTTCATAAAACCGCTCTTCAAAATCCATTTCGAAAGGATATTGATAATCCTGAGCCAGCGTAATCGGTGAAAAAATGATTTTCTCTTGCAGTAAGTAAAACGTCAGTAATATACCAGCAACAAGACCAGCTAGCACAATCAAAATTAAAAATGTCCAAATGAGAACTTCCACTTTCGAAAAATACGATTGTAAATACAATCGTATTGATTTTTTAGGATGTTTTTTTAAGAAAGATAGAATTGTTAATTGATCGCATAGCTCGATCAATTAACATGCATTAACAGCCATTTTCCGATACTTGGTGTTAACTTTACGTCAAATAAATTGACGATGAAAAAAACCTTTCTTTATAGTTTTTCTATCCTACTCGCTTTAGTTTCTTTTAAAAGCTCTGCACAAAATAAATACAAAATAGATCTTCAAGTAAAAGGCTTGAGTGACTCGGTTGGTTACCTTGCTTATTATTATGGAAAAGGTATGTATTACAGAGATACCGCAAACTTTGATAAACAAGGAAACATTCAATTTACCGGAAAAGACACCCTAGCTTCAGGAATGTATTCATTGATTTATAGGAGTGATAAATTATTTGACATTATGTTAGATGTTCAGGAATTTTCTATGTCGACCGACACTTCTGATTACACCATAAACATGAAAACCAAGGGCAGTAAGGAAAATGATATTTTCTATGAATACATGAGGTTTATCAATACGAAACAGCAATATGCTCAAAGTTTGTTCAAGAAAAAAGATGCAGCTGACGAAAAAGAGAAAAAGGAGATTGATAAAACTTTAACGGATACAGATACTGAAGTAAGAGCCTTTATTGCCAAGCTACACAAAGCACACAAAGGTTCTTTAACTAGTAATTTTATTTATTCAACTGATTCTCCTAAAGTACCTACTACTCCTAAAAACCCAGATGGTTCAATAGACAGTACCTTCGGTTTCTATTATTATAAAACACATTATTTTGACAATTTTGATTTTAATGATGAACGTTTGTTGAGAACCCCCAGTTTCAATAAAAAAATGATGTATTATGTTGACAAACTAACACTTCAAGATGCAGATTCGATCATTGCTTCAGTAGATTATCTCTTAAATAAGGTAAAGGATAATAAAACTCTTTTCAAGTTTACCTTATCTCAGTTAACTTCTAAATATGAACGTTCTGAAAATATGGGCTTTGATGCAATATTTGTGCATTTAGGGAAAAGCTATTTCATGAAAGGAAAAGCCAATGAGTGGTTTTCAGATGATCAAATGAAAAAAATGGCAGAAAGAGTCACTGCCTTAGATCCTCTTTTAATAGGAAAACAAGCACCTAACATTGTTGTAAAAGACACTTCACAAACAAAATTCTTGGAATTATACGATGTAGAAGCCGAGTATACCATATTATACATTTGGTCTCCTGATTGTGGGCATTGTAAAACAGCAACTCCTAAGCTCAAGAAGCTATATGATAAAATGAAAGACAAAGGGGTTAAAGTATTTGCTGTTGGAAATGATTATGAGAATGAGCCTTGGATTAAATTCATCAATAAACACAATCTAGACTGGATTAATGGTTCTGATGGCCCAAGCTTTAGATCAAATTACCAAAGAGATTATGACGTGTTTAGCACACCTCAAACCTATTTACTAGATAAAAACAAAAAATCCTTTCGAAAAAAATGAACGTCGATTCATTGGAAAAGATTCTAGAGTATTTTTTAGCACAAAAAGAAAAAGAGAAGGAAGATGAAAAATAAACTCGCGATACTTATTCCTGCACTGATCCTATGTGTCGGAATTGGGGTTGCTTATGTAATGATTAAGAACGATCGTATTCTTCCTATTTATAGTCCTGCAATGATTAATCCAGACCTCGTGGATGAATCAAAGCAAAAGGTATTAAAAGGGCATACGATTGATAACTTTACACTAACCAATCAGGATGGAGAAACAATTTCGGAAAAAGATTTTGATGGGTATTATTATGTAACGGATTTCTTCTTTACAACTTGCCCTACCATTTGCCCTAGCATGAGTACTGAAATGCAACGTGTTCAAAAGCGCTTTATGGACGATAAAGATTTCTTAATTCTATCTCATACGGTTCAGCCTGAAGTAGACTCTGTTCCTGTGTTAAAAGAATATGCCAACTTATACGAGGCAAACCCAAAGAAATGGATTTTTGCCACAGGAGATAAAAAAGTCATTTACGACCTAGCAAGAAAATCATACTTTGCAGCAGTTACAGAAGGTGACGGAGGTCCAAACGATTTTATTCACACAGAGAACTTTGTTTTGGTAGACAAAAAGAAACGCATTAGAGGTTTTTACGATGGAACATCCTCAGAGTCTGTAGATCGACTTATGACGGATATTGAAATTTTAAGTCAAGAATATGAATAGGAATGCAATCTTAATGATTTGTGTTTTATGTTTATCACTTTGCTCCTGCACAGTATTTAAGGGGGTTGAAGGGGTAAAAGGCAGCGGGAAAGTAATTGGAGGTTCCCCGAGTAAAACAATTCGTACAGACATTCAGAAAACCCAAAAAAGGCAAAAGCGTCAGTATGACCGAGAAATGAGAAAAAGAGCTAAACGAATGGGTACAGCCAAGAAGAATTAAATTTACTCCTCTCCAAAAACCAATTGCTTTAATTCATCGTTTCCCAAAAACTCTTTAGGAGTCGTTTCGATCACTCTACCACAATCCACCAACCAAACTTTGTCCGCAATTTGAAGTGCTTTTTCTACTTGGTGAGAAGAAAATAATATACTTCTATTCTCAGTCTTTTGATTTCTCAATAGCTTAAAAATCGCATTGGAGCTCTTAATATCAAGGTGTGTAGTTGGTTCATCTAAAATGATAAACGGAGTTTGTTGAGCAATGGCTCGAGCTAAATAAACCTTTTGATTTTCGCCATCACTTAATTGCCCCATCATCTTATTTTTTAAGTAAGCTACACCACATGCAATCAACGCATCATCAATATGCATTTCATCTTGTTCAGACAGCTTGGCTAGCCAATTGGAATAAGGGTAACGTCCAAATCCTACAAATTCGTCTACCAGTATCATTGAATTTACCTTCTCGCTGGAACTAACGTAAGAGAGTATTTTAGACATCTCCTTTTTATCCCAATCTTTGATTTCTTTATTCTGAAGTCGGATACTTCCTGTTGAATAATTTAGAAGACCGCAAATAGATTTTAATAAGGTAGATTTCCCTGATCCGTTTTCTCCAATAACAGCAATAATTTCACCTTTAGCTAAGGAAATATTAACCTTAGATAATACATCAAATCTTTTGGAATAGCTGGCGCTCAAGTTTTCAATATGCAATAATCTTTCCATCAAAATGATTTAGATAAGGCTTTCTTACCGAAGATAATCCACAATATAATCGGAATTCCAATCATGGAAGTAATAGAATTAATAGGAAGGCTTAATCCGTTGGATGGGAGATGCGCCAAAATATCGCTTAACAATAGAATATTTGCTCCAAGTAATATACAGGATGGTATCAAAATAAAATGATTGGATGTTCGAAATATCATTCTACATAAATGAGGAATAATGATCCCTACAAAACCAATAGGACCACATAAAGCAGTAGTTAAGCCCGCAAGTAAACCACTAATTAAGATGCTAATTAATCGAGTGTTTAAAATCGAAACCCCTAGTACTTTTGCAAAATTTTCCCCAATCAAAATAGCATTCAAATTTTTAGCTTGTTGAAAAGCCAATAATATTCCGAAAAATAGCAATAGACCTAAGATAGTTAATTCCATGTATGAAACAGCAGAAAGACTTCCTAAGGTCCATATAACAAAAGACTTTAATTGATAATCTGTAGAAAAGAATTTAATTAGCCCAATAATCGCCGTTGAAATAGACCCTAACATCACACCAAAAATTAAAAGGGTCATAACATCCTTCACTTTTAGTGAAACAAGAAAGAGAATGATTAAAAAAGTTATTGCACCTAAAACAGCAGCCAAGTTTGTAGATAAGCCGCTTGTAATTGTTATTCCTAGAAAGCCTGCTCCCATTACCAAAATGGCAACTCCTAGACCTGCACCCGAACTGATTCCAAGAATATATGGCCCTGCTAAGGGATTACGAAATAGTGTTTGCATCAATAATCCTGCTAATGAAAGAGACGCTCCACATAAAATTGCAGTTAAAGCCTTTGGAATTCTAGAATCCATAATAATCAATTCATAAGATTTAGAAATGGTTTTACCATTTAACAAATCAATAAAATCATTGAATGGGATGCTAACACTTCCAAAAATAACGTCTATCACAAAGAGTAGAAGTAAGCTAACAAATAGTAATGAAAAAGCAATTGAATTCTTCATTATTCTAGCACTTTGTAATATGTTAAAGAATCTGGAGCCTGATCGTGAAAGATGGAAACCAAGTCTTGAAGTACTAAATCAGGTCTAACTACTGCGCTTTCCCAATAATCGTTTGCACCAAACTCATTAGATTTGAAATAATTTGAGAATATTCGATTCGAATTAAACGATTTGAAATCTTTAAAATTTTGATGTTTAATTGCCAGATCTTTCTTTAATTGAATAATTCCTGGATTAATCCAAAAATCAGCATCTAAGCCATTATTTATTGCGGTTTCAATATCTAGAGGTACACTTCCTGTTTGTCGATAGCTATGCCAGATGTAATTTGCATTGGCATCTCTTATGAGTTTTGCTTGGAAAGACTCTCCTCCACTAACATACCATGTTCCTTTCCAAGGAAGACCTATCATTACTTTAGGGCTAAAAGAATACAACATAGCATGCATTTTGATTCTATTATAGTTCTCCTCTACCTGCGTACAAATGGAATCTGCAGCTTTTTGCTCTTTCTCAGAATAAAATGCAGCAAAAACCTTTAACCATTCAGATTTAACAATCGGATTTTGTTCCATGTATTCAGAAATCAAAATTACCTTTTGATTCAATGCTCGTAACTGTTTTACTTGCTTGTAAGAAGCTGCATCAATAGCATAACTAAAAAGAACATCTACTTCACTTTTTATCAATTTTTCATGATTCAATTCACGATTCCCTATCGAAACAACGGCATCGTTATTAACTCTTTCAGTAAAACTTGAATCGTAATAAAGTTTAAGGTTAGTAACAGCCCTAATTGAATTACTCTGCTTTATTGAATTAATATAGCCTAGGTGTGTTGTAGAATTAATAGCTACTTTATCTACAGGAACAGCTATTTTAACCGTAGCAGGAATATTTTGAGGCTCTTCGGTTCCTTTAGGATATAATAAGTAACGCTCAACTATTGAAGCATTCAAAAAAGGTTCTATTACTTCAATTATTTTATATTCTAAAGAATCCTTAATACGGAAGTGTTTATCAGAGAGAACTTCTGAAGCCTTAGCTGTATTTTCTGATTTTAAATCTGGTTTGACTTCTGAAGAACAGGACCAACATAGACTTAAAAGAATAATAAAAAGGTAGAATATTTTCAAAATGGAAGAGTTTAACGACTTTCTTTATCCCAAATGTCTTTGGTGATATTGTTCCCATCTTTGGTGTAGAAAATACCCCCCCATTTGTACAAAGTTTTCTCGTAGATATTAGTTGTTGTTCCTTCAACAACTACTCTTCTTATTGTAGTACTGTTGTTTTGATTTTCAATAATTTCCTCCGTAATACCTTGTGGATAATCTGCAGCAGACTGATCTTGTCTTACTTTCTTTTCTCCTTGGTAAAATTCTTCATATGCATTTTTATTTCTAGTTGCTTCTGCCTTTACCTCTAGTTCTTCTCCAACCTTTCTTAATGTTTCCTCAGTTTCTTCTATTTCAAGTTGGTTATTTTTAAAACTTTCGGAATTTTCTTGAGAATTTCTATAGAGTTCCGTCGCCAAAGTATTGGATTTAGATAAAGCCTCGTCTCTTCTTTCATATGATTCTTTTGAATCTTTAATTTCAGTTGATACTAACTCAGCCTGATCTTGTACTATTATCTTATAATTATCAGGATAAAACTCATCGTTCTTGAATCTTCGATAGTCTTGTAAGCTTTTCTCTATTTCTTGAAATTCTAATTTAGAGCCTTGAATTATGTTATCATGCTCTTGCACTCTATAAACTTCTGTTGATTTTATTTCATCGTACTCATTTTGGACCATCTCTTTCTTCCCTTCAACAATCCACAGATCTCTCTCCTCTTGGTTTAGCTTGATACCATCTGCAAGTAATTCTTCGTCCATTCGGTTATTCTCAATTCTTTTCTGAGACTCACGCTCCAAATACTCTCCACTATTCTTTAAATCTTCTTCTTGCTCTTTTAACGATTCATAATTTTGAAGATTTAATTCAGAAGTCATTTTAAATTGATCTTTCATCGTAACACTGATTGATTTAATCATTTCAAGAGCATTCTGTCTTCGTTGTTCTTCTCTCTCTATATTCTTTTCACTTAACCTATCAAGGGTTTCTTCCTTTTCTAGAATAATAGCATTTTTATCACTATTCTGTTTTGCCCATAGTTCTTCATACAATCTTTCAATTTCAGCCTCAGCATCACCATCTATCGTTGCTTTAGGACCGGTCTGAATTTGAATAGGTCGGTCTAGATTCCTTCTTCTTTCAGCTTCGGCCAATTGCTCAGCTTTTAATAACTCATTTACTTTTGCCAATTGAGCAATTGGATAAGCTTCTCCTGCTTTGATTTTTAAAGCATCTTCATAATTCCTTTTAGCAGACTTTAGAGATTTTTTAGTCAAAGCTTCATCTCCTTGAGAAACTAGATTAGTATAGCGATTTCTTTTTTCAAGTGCTTCTCTTTTCTCACGACTTTCTGCATCAAGTTCAGCTTGTTTTTTTGCAAAAATGGCTGCAATCTTATCTAATTGTTCCTGTGGGTAGGCTTCCTCAGATTTTAGGCTCTTTGCAAGTCTATATTCATTCTCAGCATCATTCCAATTTTGCTCAGCATAATAACGATCTCCATTTGCCAGCGCCGTTTGATAAGAGGCTTCGTTTGCCACCGCCTGCTCCTTTCTTATACGAATAGCTTCTTCTTCAGACGCCATCTGATCTTCCAATCTCTTTATCTCTTTTATTTTCTCTGAAGGTAATAACTCTTGTGGTTTTGTATTCTGAGCATCTTGAAATTTCGATAGGGCTAACTTTAGTTCATTGTTATCTAGAGCAGTTTGCCCTTCTTGAATCAAAGCGTTATATTTTTCATTAATCGCTGTTAACTCTGCAGCACTTGCAGCAGCTTCTTTTGCAATCAATTCATTTATTTCACTGACTTTATTAATCGGATATTGCTCATCTGATTTGAGTTGATTCGCATTTTGGAATGCTTTAA
>JAESST010000307.1 GCA_016763995.1 Flavobacteriales bacterium
CGATCGACTACAACAGCGGCACGCACGGTCAACCAGCATAAGAGGCGCACAGGAGAGCAACGGCACATAACGTGAGATACGCAGAGATAGCACAGCTTGTGAGTGAAGGGTGGGTGAGGGCGCATGACGACGGCAGGCTTGATCCTCCGCTTGGCAGCCCACGATAAATCGATACGATTGCCACGGTTAGTCGTCACGTTGCAGTGGGTGCAGCTACTTCTTCGGGCGCAAAGTCGTCGCTGGCGCGGCAGTGTGCGATACGGTGTGTCAATGGAGCTGCGTCTGAAGGTCGTCGTGGTCTCCCGTGTGTCGAGCGTAATTCGCAGAATGTCGTTGCGTCTCCGTTGATCACAGGCGACGACGCTGACGCGACGCTGTTGTGCCATTCTGTGCCATCTTCATCGGATATGATCGGTCTAAGTCAATTGGACCTTTCATCGGCAGATGCTCAGTGTCGCTCATCGCCACCACAACAACAATCGACGCCGTGCGTATCTCCGAAAGCGATGACGAACGCGGGGGTTACGGCCGCTACACAAGCGTCGGTTCCCCTTGGCGCGCCGTCCCGTTATGTTCGCATCGGAGACCCGGATCGTGTCTTGATGTTCACTAAGTTGCCATTCGACGCGGTTCATCCTTTGCAGCAACAGGTGCTGCTGGCTACGCGCCCACTGCTTAGTGCGGACAGCGTGTCTCAGTCAGTGGTCGCCAAGTCGGTGGAAAAGTTCATTGCTCTTCCAAAGGCGCGACTCCGACTGGATTCAGCGGTACCGCAACCAAAGAAGCGAGCGGCTAAGGTGAACCAGGATTTGTGTTCCTTGAAGTGTCCAACGGAGGGCCCTTATGCAGGGGATGCGGTTTCGAAGGTTCGGCCGCATCTCGGGTCGCAAGTGCGCAACGCTATCGCCAAATGCATCATGGGTTTCCCAGGTCAGGCGGCGAAAGTGTTACTTCAAGTTCGCTCCGAGTCAACACAGTCGCCGGCTGCCACGCGGGAGAACATTGCGCGTCTTCACCCTCAGGGTCCTCCGTTGACCCCTTTGATTGAGGGGCCGCATGTGCCAGTGATTTTCGAAGGCAAGGCTATGCGGCGGTCCGCTGGCAAAATGGCGCGAGGAAAAGCGCCGGGTGCGTCGGGCTGGACGGAAGACCTGTTGAAACAGTCTTTCAACAACAACGAATGCGCGGAAGCATCTGCGCGCATGGTGGGGCAGTTGTACAATGGCAGCATGAACGCAAAGTCTGCAGCTGCTTTGCGTCGTTGCCGTGCAATCACGCTACCGAAGCCTGACAATACTTCGCGTCCGATTGCCATCGGGGAGGCACTCACGAAGCTCGGTGGAGGTGTGATTCTCGGGCGCTGCATCCGTCAGGTTAGGTCTATGATGTCGCCTTTGCAGTTTGGCCTCGCGAACGGAGGTGCAGAAAAGGTGATTCATCTCACCCGCCATGACCTACGCACAGGTCTGAAAAACGATGCGGTTCGTCGTCAGCGGGGGGAGAGTGTCGACGAAACAGTCGTTGTCACGATTGACGCGAAGAACGCGTTCAACACGTTGTCGCGAAACGCTGTTGGCAGTGAGCTGGCGTCGAATGAGGCTTACTCTCTGCTGCGAGCGCCGTTCCGCGTCTTGTACGGCGAGGAAACCGAGCTAGTCTACAAAGATGACGATGGCACGTGGATGTTCTTCTCCACGAGCGGCGTACGTCAAGGTGACCCTTTGTCACCAGCTCTGTTCTCCATTGGCACGATTCGAGTGCTTCGTAAGTGTCAGCAAGCCAATCCAGGTGTGAAGATTCGGGCGTACTTGGATGATGTGACACTTGTGGGCCCGGCGTCTCTCGTTGCTCGCGCTGCGGTTGACATTGAACGAGAAATGGCCGAAGTTGGCCTGAAGACCAATGGGACAAAGTCGTACGTCTATGGCAGCGACGCTCTTGCACAGAAGTTGGGCTATCGTTCTTCGGAGGCAGACGGCTACATTCGTGTGCTTGGTGCAGCCATCACGGGAGATACTGCTGAGGGAGATGCGGCGACTTTGGCTTTTGCTGACACAGTCCTGCACCGCTACAAGGCGTTTTTTGACGTGTTGCCGATGCTGCCGCCGGAGTACTCATACCATGTCCTACGCATGTGCGGTCCAGCTCGATGGGTTTTCATCGCACGCACACACGACCCCGCTGTGTTGGTGGATGCTCATCTACGTTTCGATGACATGGTGCAGGAGGAGCTGATTCGCTTGATCGAGTTCGGAGGGGAATCGTTACCTCGTGCATGCAGATTGGCAGCTTCCCTCCCGATACGTGACGGCGGCTTGGGTCTTGTCTCGTTCGCAGAATCGGCTCAGATCGCATATTTGGCATCGTGCTCCGAGGCATTCTACGACGCTTCACAGCCCGGGGATGCCCCTCCTTCGCAGAAGGCACAAATGGCAGAGTACCACAAGACGACTCAGGCTCTGTTGTCGGACAATGCTTTCGCGCAGGAATCGGGGGAGCGGGGTTCGAATTGGCGCGACCACTTCACAGCTTGTAACCGGATTGGGGCGAAAATGTGGCTCCAAGCCTCCTCGGCATGCACAAAAGCAGGCGCTTTCGGCGCATACCTGGGCGCGCGCATTCGTGCGCCGTTGACCTTCGGACAGAAAACTATTTGCGGTGACACCGCTTTCATCTGTCCAGGGTGCTCGGCCACGATGCTTCGCCATGGTATGCTTGCCCACGCGCTTGGGTGTGCTCGGTGGAGTGGTCTTGAAACTGCAACGAGCCGTCACAATGCCATTCGCGACGCAATTGCTGCGGAGGCAACCCAGGCCGGCTTCGCCGTCCAGAAGGAGGTTGTCATCGGCACGCAAACTCCCCCTGACGGCGGCTTGGAAGTCAAGCGCCGGATCGATCTCATCATCCAGGAGGGCTCTTTGATGCAGCCCATGTACGTCGACGTCACTGTGATCGTCGACGGCGCTGGCGTCGGGCGCGATGCAGCCACCAAGGCGCGTGAGGTGCACAACGTCAAGGCCGGCAAGTACGAAGAGCTTGCGAAAAGTCAAGGCGCGACTTACATGACGGCTTTGTTCTACGCCTACGGCGGTATGGGCGACGAAATCCGAGCGCTGCTGAGCCGCATCGCCTA
>JAESST010000308.1 GCA_016763995.1 Flavobacteriales bacterium
ATTAGGGTCATCTTCTGCTATTTTAACGAAGTAATTTTTCCCCTCTTCGAGCCCTAACTTCTTAAAGTTAAAATTTCCCGAAGCATCTGTTAGCATAGAGTCAACAATTTGCCCTTCATCGTCAACCAAATAAACCATTACTTCGTGCTCATAATCTCCTGGTAGTTTCTTAAATATTTTTCCCTCGAACGAGTAAGGATTAATAAGGTTAGAATCTTCCAACTCTTCTAGGGCTAATTGCTTAATCTCCTCGGCAGGCAATGCCTTAAAAGTAAAGTCTCCATTCTTCAAACGTTCAATCAACTTAATTTTTGATCCCTCTTCGTCTGTTAAAAACAATCTTCCATCTTCAATTAACTCTTGATCTTCTGTTTCAACTCTCAGTAAAACAGACTGATCATAAGGCAAACTACTGAATTTAAACCTTCCCTCTTTATCGGTATAGCTAATTGCTATAATGGAATCATTTTTATCGACTAATAAAATTTTTGTCCCTTCTACTGGTAAACTTTTATATTCAAATAATCCTGTAATGCCAACAGATAAAATCTTTGTGCTGTAATAGAAACTATAGATGTCATCTTCTCCTGCACCTCCAGCTCTATTAGATGAGTAATAACCTGTGCTATCAGTTAAAAAATAAATTCCGAAATCATCTCTGGTGGAATTAATAGGACTTTTTAAGTTTTTAGGCGACTGCCAAGCACCTTCGTTAAATTCTGATACAAAAATATCATAGCCTCCATAACCTGAAAACCCATTCGAAGCATAAAATAATCTACCCTCTTTATAGTAAGGAAAAGATTCATTCTTAGCTGTATTAATGGTTGCACCTAAATTTTCTGGCATTCTCCACTCCCCGTTTACTCTGATGGATTTGTACAAATCCATTCCTCCAAAGCCTCCTTCACGGTCAGACATAAAATAAAGCACATCATCGCTTTCTCCATAACTAGGATGGCCTGATGAATAGTCATTGCTATTGAAAGGGAGTTGCTTAAATGACCTCCATTTACCTCCTTCATAAACTCCTTCGTAGAGCTTCATTTTATTGATAAATCCTTTCCCTCTTAATTGATTATCGATTCTCATCACTACGGCTTTATTTTCTGCCTTATTGATCGTCATTGGGCCATCATGATAATCTGTATTCAATCTTCCTGAAACAGAAGAAAATTCTGCCCCTTCAGTACCGATCTCAGCAGTATCTATTTCATAAATTGACATGAATGAAGATCCATCCCAAGAAAAAGATTCTGGTGAGTTAAAATTCTTTTCTCGGTTAGAAGTAATGTAATATTTGTTCTTAAAAGCTAGGAACCCGTATTCTGATTGTTCAGTATTTAAGCCTTCTTCCCTTTTCGAAATAAAATTCTTCGGTTCATTTTCCCAACTTTCAACTGCATCGAATGATTGTATTAACAAATTCGCAAGCATTCTGTTTTGAGATTTAGCAGCAAACTTTTCAAATTGCTCTTTTGCAGCAGCTAGTTTTCCATTTGCACGAAGTGTCTGTCCATAATTTAAATGATCTTCTGCTTCTACATTAACTGAATTTACCACTAAATTATAATAAAGCTCAGCTTTATCATACTCGTTTATCTTTCGGTATGAGTTGGCAATGTATTTTATCGGAAGATATGCTTTTGGATCTTCAGTATATAATTTCTTGAACTGCTGAATTGCAGAAAGGTATTCTCTATGCTCAAACTTTTTGATGGCTCTCTCTGTTCGCTTATCTATAACCTGTGCTTGCGAAGGAAACGCAAACAAGAGTATAAAAATGAGTGTGGTAGCGGTTTTGAACAAGGTAATTTTTTATTTTCTAAACTATTAAAAATAACGAGGTGAAATGATTCCTGATTTGAAAAGTTTTAAATCATATCCGATAAATATTTCGTGTGATCCCCCATTCTGTCGATTCAATGTTGTAAATGAAATATCTAATGAATACCCCACTCTCAAAGCCTTTGTTACATTATATTCCATAATGGCTACTACTCCATAGCCTCTTCTATATGATAGGCCTAACCAAATTTTATCCCTTAGCAATACGCTCGCATTTAAATCGATAAATGCTGGTTGGTTGCTGGTGGTTTTTACTAGTATAGATGGTTTTAAGGTAATTAATCGATTGATAACAAAAGCGTGACCTGCTGTTAAAATGACTTGTGATTGTTGCCTAGAAGCAAAGATTACATTTTCGTTATCTACGGTTTCTATTCCTACTTTACCCTCATTTAAGTGAGTAATTTCCAGGCCTATATAACTCTTCTTGTCATTATAATATACTCCAAAATCAAAAGATGGAGTCATATATGTTTCTTTCCCTCTTTCTATGCTTCCAAAGTTACTGCCATCTTTATATTCTACCTCATCCCAATGAATAGCATAATTGTATAAACTAGCTCTCAATCCGAAAGCTAGTTTTCCTCTTCCTAGTCTTAATTTGTAAGCATAAATCCCCGATACAACTACTGTATTCTTAGGTCCAATTCTATCATTTAAGATTTGTAAGCCCAATCCCATTTTTTTGCTTCTAGTAGGTGAATGAATGGAAAAAGATTCTGTTGAAGGAGCTCCTTCAAAGCCTACCCATTGAGAACGATGAATAGCTACTGCGCTTAAAGTTCCTCTCGATCCAGCATAGGCGGGGTTAATTCCTAGTGGATTGAAAAAATATTGATTAAACTGAGGGTCTTGCTGAGCCCAAACTCCAACAACCATAAGTCCAAAAAACAATGTAAGGTATACCTTTAATTTCATCTTATCTTGTTAACTCTATCCACCCTTTTTCTACATCATTGCCAGTTATAAATACATAAAAATAAGTGTCCGAAGGTAACTCATTTCCACTTAAATTTTCTCCGCCCCAAACAATCGTATTGTTATCATAACCTGAGCCTTCCCAAACTTTGTTCCCCAGTCGATTATAAATATCTATAGAATTGTCTGGAAACAATTCTATATTATCAATTTCCCAGTTGTCATTAATGCCATCGTTATTTGGTGTAATTCCGGAATAAAATTTAAGGATACAATCCTCTTCACTAATATAATTTATAGAAAAAGGAATTTGCTTTGTACAGCCATCGCCCGAAGTAATTTGAACGGAATAATCTCCAGCAGCTAAATTGTTTGCTGAGGTTCCTGTGCTCCCATTACTCCATAAAATGGTATATGGAGCATTACACCCTTTTATGCTATCTATTTTGGCAAAGCCGTCAGCCCTTCCAATACAAGAAGCGTTAAACGTTTGGAATAAAAAAGAAATAGTATCCTTAATAAAACTTTGTTGAAAACCTTGTGTTAGAATAACAACGCTTGTTGAACTTGTTGTATGCACTACTGTTTCTCCAATGGTAGAACTAATTATTAAGCTTGAAGTGCTATCATAATCTCCTCCTGAACCAATTACATTTTGATCCAGATTCGTTTGTGCACTTACACAAAGCGCAAAAAACATCATTATTCCAAGTACTGCGTATCTCATTTTACCTCGGTTGTGAATTTGATACTGTTTCATCAAGCTCTATAGCTCCCTCTAATTCTAACGATCCCTCAATTTCTATATGTCTATATCCTAGCGAATTATATAAATCGCCCATAAAAATAATTTTACCCCCATTTGCAATCACTAAATTGCCTCCATAATTATAAAAGTCGCCAAAAACGGATAATTGCCCTGTACTTTTAATTTTAAGGTCGGCCAAGAATCCTAGATCAAAGTCTAAACAACTTTCTATTGTATTTAACTCTAAAGAGCTTGTTGATCCTAAGGTAACGCTTACAGAACTAGTAGGAAAGCTTCCTGTCCATGAAGTTGTATCCGTCCAATTTCCAATGCCTGAAAAGCTAGTAATCCCTGAGCTAACTCCTTGTTGTGCCCAAGTACTATTAAATGCAAGAACACCAAGAAAAACAATCATTTTATATGTTCTCATTATGGATTAATTTTCATTTTAAACACCCAAACTCCTAACTCTCTTCTCTCAAAAGACAAGTCATCCCCATCTCTTACAATACGCCATGTTCCATTTGTTGCTGGATCTCCAAAGTAAAAAGCGTCTCCTGAACCAGTTTCTATATCTCCTGCTACATCTAATGCAGAGCTTGGAGAAGTTGTTCCTATACCAACCTTTCCACTAAAATAATTCTTTGTTTCTCCATCTGAATAAAACCCAAAATGATCTCCTGTTCCCGTTGCTTGTGTGTAATCTAAATATACTCCATAAGCGTTACCAGTACCATCAACATTCATTCGTTTACGGCTTCCAAAAGCATCTGAAGCAGAGCCTAGCTGTACACTCAAATCAATAAAATCTCCATATTTTTCCCCTGTTCCTAAAGTACTGATGGTTGTATATACCCCATAAGTATCACTTGTTCCTTGATTAAGGATTGAATTATCAATTCCTGTTACTTGGCCTACGGTTCCTGATGGTGCGAGTATGCTATTAAACACCCCTGTTTTTCTACCAGTTCCTGTGTTTAAAAAATAATTATACGTTCCATAGACAGACTCTGTAGATGCTGCCTGCATTTTATTATACGTTCCATAAGTTGAATTTGATTGAGCTGCATTTGAAGTTACTGTATTATAAACACCAAATTTTTCCCCTGTTCCTGCATTTGAAATATCAGTTAGTAATCCCCAAGTTTGAGCAGATCCTGTATAGTTATTATCAAGTGACAATGCCACAGGAAAAGCTCCTGATGCAGGAGTTTCAAATTCTGACAAATAACTAGCAGGAATAACAGATGTTCCCAAAGCCATTTGGTCTGATGTATTGTAAATAATTCCTGACCCTATTGTCCAGTCCAGATCAGTTGAAGGATTATTCCAAATCAAACCTGTACCATCATGAGTTAATATGTTGCCCACAACAGGGGTAGAGTTTGGGAGGGTATAAGCTCCACCTACTGTTACAGCATCAAAAAAGCCAGTATCTGCCTCTATATTACCTTCTACATCTAATTTTTTGTTAGGGCTTAAGGTTCCTATTCCAACATTACCGCTAAAATAGTTATAGTCTTCATTTTCAGTAAAAATTCCATAAGTTGTCCCATCTGTCCCATTAAACTTTGCTTTATATGCAAACGCTGGAGGATTTGTAGCATCTTTATCGGGGGTGATTTCCGTGTAATTCCCGAACAAAGAATCGGATGAATTAGAGGTTCCTATTATACTGTTTTTGATTCCATATTTCTCTTTAGCCCCCGCCCCGTTTATGTCTATTTGTAATCCAATTTTTTGATTTGACCCCGCGATTGCTTGATTGTCAATAATTAACCCCGAAGTAGATCCTCCAGAAGCGACTTCAATTTCTGCTTTAAATCCAGATTGTATAACTGTGGTACCAATCGCAAAATCGTAATTATCTGAATTAGGAACCACTTGCTGACCAGACAACGAAAAGGCAGAAGTAGCACTTGTTGACCAATAAGTCCCTCCTATTCCATTTGTATGTAAAATCTCTCCAGATATCCCTCTTTCGCCGGGGAACTTATAACCTGTCCCATCTTTAGCAGAATCTAAGGTTAAAACTCCATTAAATACTAAACTATCTATTGTAAAATCTCCATAAATAAGCGGCAAATTTGTATTAGAATTATCTATGAATAGTTTATTGGATGCGCTAGTTTGTAAGGCGCCTGCTTGGTAGCCAATAAATACATTATTACTTCCATTGTTTACATCTCCAGCATCTGCACCAATAAAAACATTTGAATTTCCTGTTGAATTAATTCGTCCAGCATTTTTACCAAGAAAAACATTATTATCTCCATTATCTGTAGCTGAACCGCTTTGCACTCCTAGCATGGTATTGTTGAAACCCGCTGTAAGCGCATCACCTGATAGTGAGCCCACAACTGTGTTTCCTGGAGCATTTGCAACAAAGCCTGCGTTAGACCCAATATAAGTGCTATTACTAGCTGTTGAAGTATTAGCTCCCGATTGGTAGCCCAAAAAAGTATTCGAACTGCCTGTAGTGATTGAACTGCCTGCTGATGAGCCTATAAATAACCCTTGTACAGCATTACTTACATTTAATCGCCCAAATTCATGAATGCGCATGACTTCTGCTCCTCCAACATCAAAGCGAATAATATTTTCGTTTGCAACTTCTTCTACTTGAATTTTAGTATCGTTATCTGCATCTGCAATAAAATCAGGGGCATCGTTACTTGTAATTAACTTTAACCAGATGGGAGATCCAGCTGTTCCTTGATTAAAATAAAAACCTGAATCAGAATCAGTCTGAAAAATCAACAAACCTGTTGCCGGATTACTAATGACATCTCGTTGTATTTGGGCCATCCGAGGAGCCAATAATCCTGAGGTAGTAGAAGAAACATCCAACATAGCCGAATTATCAGGATTAGTCCCATCTGCATTGATGGAAACATTTTGTGCATGCCCCTTGGTGATGTATAAAAAAGTACACATTGCCAAAAGAAAAATAAATTTCAAGCTTTTATTCATCTTTTTTAATTTCTTGCTTTAACAGCTTCACTTCCTCCATCAAAAAATCAATTTGACTTTGTTGCTTATCGTTGTTTTGGTTTTGTTGATCAATCAAATATTGCTGCTCTTTAATAGCCTGCAATAACACAGCTGTAAACTTTGCATATTCTACTCCTAAATATCCATCTGGTCCTTCTGAAACTAATTCGGGAAATACCTTTTGTATGTCCTGTGCAATTATCCCTATTGTTCTTTCGCTTGAAAAATTCATTTTTGGAAATGAAACTGAGTCCCAATTATGATACACTCCTTGTAGTTTCATTAATTGAGGAAGAACTTCTGCTAGTGGAATGATATTCGTCTTATAGCGCTTATCAGAAATAAGAATCCCTCCGTTTGATCTGATTGACCCCCCTAAGGCATTAATATCTCCCGCCACTTCTAATTTATATGCTGGGGTTGCTTCTCCAATTCCAACATTACCTGAGGCATCTATGTGTAAACGATCATTGCCATCGTCTCTTAGTACTAAGCCAAATAAAGCATTTTGATACATGTACCAATCATTGATCCCATTTTGCAACTGAAGTCCACTGTTTAAATTTCCTCCTGTTCCTTGAATGGTTAACATGGCATTTGGGTTTGTGCTTGCAATACCTACCTGTCCACTCCCTGTTATTCGCATATTCTCAGTAAAGGCAGCCCCATTCCATTCTCCAAAATACATTCCTTCATTATCATCTACTGCAATTGATCCTTCTGTTGCTGAAAAACCATCTAAAAACACACCCGGCACACCTGTAGCATTAGCGCTATTTAACGATAAAACACCCTCAGGAGAACTTACTCCTATGCCCATTCTACCATTTGCATCAAATCTTACTCTTTCACTTCCATTGGTATACAAACTCAGGTTCCCATCTGAATTCGTTTCAAAACCTGTATCATTATCAGTTGGGCCAATTGATAATTGTAAGGCAGGAATATGAGTACCTATTCCTACATCTCCATTTGTCGCTATGGTAATTTTTGGGCTTGAATTCACAATCAATTGAACAGGGGCGCTCGCTGAAGTTGTTCCCATATAAAATGAATTCCCCAAAGAGTTCGCATTAAATGTCCCTCCATTTCCTTCAAAAGCTAAAATGCCCGTTATTAGACCTCCATCTTGCTTTAATTTCAAAGCAGGATTGTTTGCTTCATTGTTGTTATCTGTATCTGCTTCTATGAGCAATGTTGCATCCGCAGTACTTTGACTAATGTGTAATAATTCAGTTGGTGAGGCGGTTCCTATTCCTATTAGATTATCATCCATGGTCAAGCCAACGGTACTAGCATTTATTGCAGTTCCATAGCCAAAAAGCAATTTTCCTGCTCCAACACTAGAGGATGTTCCTGTAGAAATTAAAGTATGGTACTTGCCTCCTCCGCTATTTCTTATGCTAAGCCAAGTTGCTTGTGTATTGGAACTCTCCACCAAGCCAGTTAAGATATCAGTACCACTTACATGCAAACGGGCATCTGGGTCTGTTTCTCCTATTCCTACATCTCCACCAGCTGTAATTCTCATAGATTCTACCAATGTGCTTCCATCTGCATAATTATAGAATGCTAAATCTCCAATGTTAGTTGTTGAATTTGTTACAATACTCCCAATGCTTCCTAAGAAATTGCTTGTTGCAATATCATTATCATAATTTTTAAAATGCAAGATAGAAGGGGCATCAATCAAATTTGAATTTCTATGCCCTTGAATCGAAATTGCCGCATCCTGACCGGTGGTACTTGAAGGTTGCACCAAAAGCTGAGGAGATCCATCAACAGAAATATGTAATGGATATGATGGACTATTGAGTCCAATCCCAATGGCATTTAGATTAACAATTGTGTCTGCATTGGCATCTTTCCCTAATGTTAAGACTTCTTTTAAGTTAAGGGTAGAATTGGTTATTACTCTCGACCAGGCTGTTAAAGTCGAAAAATAAGAATAGAAGCCTGCTGTTCCGTCCGTTTGAAAAACCAACAAGCCGTTGGAGGGACTAGCAATCGCCAAGCGTTGGGCGACTGTCATTCTTGGAATTAACAAACCTGATGAGCTTGAAGAAACATCCAACATCGCTGAATTATCTGGTGCAGTACCATCTGCATTTACAGATATATTTTGAGCCTTGCTTAGCAAAGGACCAAGTATCAGAATAAATAATATGTATAAAAAATGCTTCATTGTATAACTTTTAATACATTCCTATTATTTTAAATAATACACACACCTAAATGCTTCTATTCCTGTATCTGGGTCATCATTAGCAGTATTTTTCAATCCCCCATTTCCTACTTTTCTTACTGTATTTGAAGTTCCTCCATCTACCCATTCCCAATCATCTGTTTCATCGGTTAATGCTGCATTTGAAGCAGCCCCGTACCATTCTGCCCAAGTTGGTAATTTATAGCCTGATGCAACACAAGCAGCAGCAGCATCAAACCAATCTGAGGCTGTTCTTTCTACTGTTTCAATACACATATTAGCTCCTGCTGCTGTCATTCCTGCTGGACAGATGGCAGTAGTGGCTACACCCCAAACTAAATTTGTTCCATCGTATTTAATCATGTCTCCTGAAGTAACAGGTCCTGTAATTGGCAGCGTATAGGCTGAGTTAATATTTAAACTCTGAACACGTGCTCCACCAAAAACATCAAGCAATGAATCTGGTCCTGTTATTGAGCCTGTTGTCCCAATAGCTATTCCTGAATCTGTTTGTAAGATCTCATTCCCATCTGTAGTCAAACTAATATACACCCCTGAGTTAATGTCCATAAAATCATC
>JAESST010000309.1 GCA_016763995.1 Flavobacteriales bacterium
CATAAATGTAATTGACGCAGCAACGTCAACAGAAGACAATTTCCTAAATGCAAATGTAATGTTATATCCAATACCTGCTGACCAACATACTACGCTTCAAATTAATGCAACACAGCCTATCAAAGATTTGAATATTAGAATTATTTCAATGACTGGAAAAGTGGTTTACCAAGAGTCATTCAAGCAAGTTGGAGAAGAATTCCAATATCAATTTGACAAACAACATTTATCTGACAGTTTAGGTTTTGTTAGACAACAAGAGTTAGATAGAATTTCTCATGAAGTAGAATTGGAAAAAGAAGCAAAGCAAAAAAAAGAGCTGTTTCTGTACTTCTCTATTCTACTCGTTTTTTGCATTGGTATAGTATTTTTACTATTTAGGGAGCGTAAACTTAAAAAGGAAGTTGCAAAAGCCAACAAACGTTATCATACATTATTGGTAGAAAGTAATCATCGGATTAAAAATAATTTACAAATGATTACTTCTATGCTAGAGTATTCAGGTAAAGATATAAAGGATAAGGACTCTTTAGCATTTAAACGTATTACCGGCAAAATTCATACAATTAGTGCACTCCATAAGCACTTGTATCTGAATGTTCATAATGAAAAGGTGAACATTCAGGATTATTTTGAGGAAATTATTATGCTCTATCAAGAAATGACAATTTCCACAAAATCAATTAAACAAAGATTTGATGAAGCATTTATAGAGAGTGAACGAATTATCTATTTTGGTTTAATTTTCAATGAAATGCTTTCAAATACATACGAACATAATAGTTTAGATACGAGCGTTAGTATATCTATTGTAAAATTAAAAGATAGATACCTATTCAGCTATTCAGATGGATCAAAATTTGAACCTAAAGGCGCAAATGGAATTGGGATTCAATTAATTGGTCAATTGATTGATCGAATTGAAGGAGTTAACTATGAACTGGATTCTTCAACGGGCACCTATCAATTTGAATTTTATGTATAAACCTACATAATAAGCATTATCTAATATTCTGTTTAAATCGCCGGATACATCTATTGCGGCTTTGCTGGTTTGTCTCATTAGCAGCACGTTTGAAAAACATAGTGAACTGAGCCAAATTTATGGTCTAGTAGAATTTCACTTCGACATGTGTGAAGTAGGGGAGCTTATTTTTTTTAAACTCTTCAAATTATTTACCTAAATCATTAACCAACGTTGAATTATCTAGCAAGCCAAATTGTTTGTCAATAAGCTTATGATAGTATGTATATCAATTTACCACAGCAAGATCTTAATATAATACCAAAATAGGGTTAAGAATAGATTGAATAGTCTATAGAATGTTATTTACCACAATAACAGGCTGTTTAGTACATATCTATTATCAGTGATCAATTATTGGCTATTTTGCAATTAATGAGATACCTTAAAGTGATCAGTCTTTTGTTATTGAATTATCAATTCGCTAAGGGTCAGGACTCTTTGCTCTTGCACAGCTTTCAAAAACATACGACACAAGCAGAAAGTTATTATCGTGTGAATTTATATGCAGAGAGCATTCAAGAACTGGAGCAAGCACTGACAATAAGTAAAAATCAACAGTGGGCAGAAGAACAGGTAGAAACTGCTATTTTTCTAGCGGAAGTACATCGAAAAGTAAAACACTTTGACAAAGGCTGGGATTTACTTCATGGATTAAATAATTCAATACATTTCCCATAATTACATGTTCGAAAGCTTGGCAGAATGGCTGCAATGTTAACTGAAGGAGCCACACTTCCTGAAGGAGAAAATAAAGAAGAGCTAATTTTTCATTATATAGACAGTGCTCTAAATATTGCTATAAAGCATAATCTTAAAAACGAGCAAGCCGGCTTATACAATGAAAAAGGGTATGTAATAGGGGAAATTGCATTCCAATTTCACGCAGCTACAGAAGCAAGCTAAACAATTTTTAATCTTAAAACCGCTCTACTTCGCTCCAGAAATAATAAAAGGGGAGTAGTTCCCCTTTTATTATTTAACGTGAATTCGAGGCAAGAATTACCTTAATTAGTTAAAAATCAAACTGTCATTGCGATATTATAAGCGTTAGTGCATAATTGAAGTAATCTCTTTATTTCTTGAAAGATTGCTTCTTCACTTCATTACTTTTTGTTCATCGCAATAACCTAGCTCACTGATTATCTGCCTATATTATCTTTTTCTTATTCCGAACTCAGGTTAATTAGATGAAATGAGCTATCCTGTTTAGTTCTTCATTTTTAGGAAGATCACTTAGGAATATTTCTTTAAGTTCCATAAGCTTTAGTTTAAAATTAGATGTGCACAATAATAGTTTGACTACTTCATTTTATTGAATAAACTATCGTGAGTAGCCATTATTTGTAGTAAATGCACACTTTCTTACTAATAGGAATAGCATTAAAAGAAATTTAAAGTTCTTGATTAAACAAAAGTAGGGTGAAGCTAAATGATAAACGCACTTTAAGAATATTAGAATTGCTATCTAAACTTATGAAAGTGCCAAAGAAAGCCAATGAGGATTGCTGTAACACTTATATAGATTGTATGGCAGAAGCTGTAAACTATGAAATTACCAAGCGTGAAGAAAGCTTAAAGTCATCATCAGAAGCATGTTATGTAAAACTAACGTTCATTGTAGATAGAAATACTTAGCAACAATCACTTCCACAACTTCCATTTTCTTGAATAGGAGGGCAGGGGACAGTTCCATATGAACAATACACACAACAATCGTTATTAATAGGTTTTAAAACTTCCTTGCAGTTTTCACAATCATAAAAGTATTGGCACGCATCAGTTGGCATCACTTCTTCCTTCTTATGTCCACATTTAGGACAGGTAATTGTTGATTTTAATTCAATTGTCTTCTCCATTATTTACCAATTTTATGATTCAATACTTTATAACCCGTTTCTTTTTCTAGCTTCATTTTCAATTCGCTAATAGAAATTTTAGAAGTATCAACTTCAATAATTGCATTTCCTTCTTTGTAAGAAGCTTTTGCTTCGGAAACTCCATTCATTGGCAATAACGCAGATTGTACATGATTTTCACATCCTGCACAAGTCATTCCTTTAATATCGATTGTGCATTGAACAGTTTTTGTGCTATCTGAATCAGTTTGTACAATTGCAACTTGAGAATAGAAATTATTGGAATAATAAGGAAAGGAAAACATCAAAATAGAAAGCATGGTAATTGACCATAAAAAGCCTTTAGAATTAAGAACGTTTTTCTTTTCAGGAACTTCACAATTGCAGTCATCCACAGGCTTAGTTTTATATGCTTGATAAAAAGCTAAGCCCAAAGCAATTATTGAAATCCCAATTAAAAAAGGTCTTGCTGGTTCTATCCAAGAGAAAACAGAAGCTGCTCCTGCAACACCACCAACAATTGCAATTAAAGGAGCAATGCAGCAAAGGGAAGAGGCTATGGCGGCTAAAAGCCCTGCACTTACATATGTTGTCTTCATGCCGTTTCTAGAATTTCGTTTTTACCAATTTTTTCGAAAAAGTCTTTTAACAACACCTTGTATTGAGCATCTAAAGAATAATAAATAGTTTGTGCAACACGTTGATTTTGTATGACATTGCCATCTTTCAATTTTCTTAGATGTTGCGAAATAGCAGGAGGAGACATGCCTAGAATATCACTCAAATCACAAACACACAATTTACCTTGTGAATTCAATAAGTAAAGAATCTTCATTCTAGCTTCATTTCCTGCTAAACTCAATGCTTTTGACAGCATTTTAATTGAATTCCCAACTTTATCTAACTCGGATTTACAACTGTTTATTTGTTCAACATCCGCATAAACCCTAATACATGTTGTATTTTCCATAAGTACAAATGTAGCTTATTTCCTTATTTAAGCAAATGCTTAAATACAAGTGTTGTGTTAGATAACAAAATGTAAAAAGCGGGAGCCCTACACTTCGAAAAAACTCAGTGTGCTGCCTTCCCATAATGCGTGCAACAACTGAAAGGAGTTCACGAACACAATAAGAAGTAAACAATGTATGAGCCAACACTTTTTTGACGGAGCACAGCGGAGCCAACGAAGTTCACGAATAGCTTAAATAAATAGAGCCAAAATGAGTAGGTTTTTATAAAAATGGGATTAAGGAAAAGGCCAAAAAAATTAAAGAGCCTCTTTTTATATATGCTTTTATTGATGTGTACTGATTTTGATTTCTTTATGTAAGAAATAAATTGTTGAAAAAGCACGTTCTATTCCTTCTTATATTTTCTCAGCTGGCTCACAATTCGATTGCATCAATAAGTCGGTATTGCGAAAATAAAAAATTAGTTATGACGTTAACTTATTTGAAAGTTTAGCTTAAGATTAATATATTAGACAATTAAAAAAGAACAAATTATCATTTGTTTGGCTAAAAATTATCAGCCTTATTAAAATAAAAATTTAAAGTAAAAAAATATGTTTAGTATAATTTCAGGAGCGATTGGTTTATTAGGGAAAATTTATGAAGCTCAAAAAACAGCCTCTTATCGTCAAGATGTTTTAGCCGGTATCCAACAGATTGAATCTATGTTAGATGCTGTAATGAGTGAATTAAAGAAAATAGAAGCTATGGTAGAATGGTCAAGCCTGATTACTGAGATTAAAGGTTCAGATGGGACCATCAACAATTTGTTTCAATATGATGATATTAAAAATTGGCTAAAATGGGATGGCACAGGAACAGCACCAACTATATCTGAAGAAACAATAAACGAAATTAAGACTGCCGATATAGATAATTGCTTGCATTTTATAGATACTGCCATTATGGGAAATCTAACATCATCAAATGCTTGGTTGGAGTTGTTTATTAAAAAAACAGATAATAGTTCTTCAACTTCTTCAAAAATAGAAGAGACATTTGCTTTTATGCAGGTTATTTACTTACCGTTCAAATGAGAGGTTTAATCTTATTGGTAGCCATTAATGATTCACAAGCAGAAACAATAAAAGATCGACTTACATTAAAATTCACTGCACAGGGAGTTTATTGCCAGAATTTAGCTGATGGATTAACTGGAAATGATTTATGGACCATTGATGGAGATCATGGTACTAAGACTTATGATTTAAACAGGATGCTTTTTATTGGAACTCCGGCTGATTTTTTGGTAGAAGGAGAAGCAATTTGTGGTTTTAAAATAGGCGAAAATGGCGATGGTAATTTATTATTGAATTTATACCATGGCAAGGTAAATAGCAATGGCTATATCAGTGGAACGCCAACATTAGCTTATTCATTTGGATCGGTGTACGATATCAAACCAGAAAATCAAGGCATAAGCCAAAATAAAGCCTATTTTAATACATATTCAATTAGTGTTCCTGAAGGTCATGTTATTACCAACATTGGCTTGAATGTCTATAGTAGTTATATGGTCCAGACTGGCAAAGGTTATGGAATTGTTGACCATTATTATAGAGGAACATACTTAGTTGTGAAGCATGCTCCAATTAATGCTGATGGAACTATAGATGCTAATAATGTAGGAACCCTTTCTTCTGCAGGGGATTTTGGAAAAACCAGCAGCAGTAATGCAGAGCCAGCAGAAAACTTTCAATCATGGAGATTATTTAATGGAGAAAACATTCAAACTACACCAATGACTGGGATTCAAATGCATGCAGGAAGTTATTTTTCACCCACTACAAAAGATAGCATTCACCAAAAGAGTTTTAAATAGGAGAGCATTGGTTTAATAAGTCAAATGTGTGAAAGAGGGGAGCTAAGCTAGTGTTTCTTATAATTGTACAGTTGAAAAATTCTAGGCAATTTCTCCTGGCTTGTTTACTCTGTTAATGTACTCGCGAACTCTAAACTAAGTTTACTTGCAGCTAAGTCATTTTATTCGTTTCTCAGGTACTAGAGTTTTAAAAAAAGCGTAGAAAGAGCAAATGTGTTTGACGAAACGAAGCTTCACGAACACCCAAAATAATATGGCATGAGTAAACACTTTTTTTGTTGATAAGCCAAAACGTTAATTCGTGAGTACATTTAA
>JAESST010000310.1 GCA_016763995.1 Flavobacteriales bacterium
AAAATAATAATAATTTAATCAATATTCTATTTTTAATTAAAAAAAACTTAACTTGTATTTCTGTAGTAAAATTCAGTTTTAATGAGTAAAGAAGAGATGGACAGTTTAGGTTTAAAACCGCTTGCTAAAATTATTTCTTTTGCTGATGCTGCTCAAGCTCCTGAATGGTTTACAACTGCTCCTTCAAAAGCGCTTCCTAAAGCTGTTGAAAAGGCAGGTTTAAAATTATCTGATTTAGATGCTATTGAATTAAATGAAGCATTTTCTGTTGTTGGTATTGCAAATACACAACAAATGGAGTTGGATTCAGCTAAAGTAAACATCAATGGTGGAGCTGTTTCTTTAGGTCATCCTCTTGGAAATTCAGGATCAAGAATTTTGGTTACTTTAATCAATGTATTGAAGCAAAACAATGGAAAATACGGTGGTGCTGGAATTTGTAACGGCGGCGGCGGTGCTTCTGCTTTTGTAATTGAAAACATTCAATAGTCTCTAGTGACTTAATGAAGTACGGAATTGGACATTTAAGCGTAGTGCCCTGCAGGGCTGAAGCAACTGACAGGAGTGAACAGGTTACACAGCTTCTTTTTGGAGAAACCGTAAAGGTTTACGAAAAGAAAAGAAGCTGGTTTCGTGTAAAAACAGCTCATGACAATTATGAGTGCTGGATGGATGAAAATCAGTTTCAATTTATTACTCAACGTGAGTTTGAAGAACTAAATACTATAAAACCAACTGTTGTTGCTGATTTAGTAGAAGTCATGAATAATCCTGATTCAAATGAGCTCATGACAGTTCTTCTGGGCTCTAATCTTCCAAAACTGAATAAGGATAAAGTTCAGATAAAAGATACCATGTGGAATTATGAAGGATCAAGCATCAGAACAGATATTGTCCACAGTAAGCAAAAGATTGCTGAGAATGCTTATATGCTTTTAAACTCTCCGTATCAATGGGGAGGGCGTTCAGCTTTCGGAATTGATTGTTCTGGTTTTGTTCAGCTAATCTATAAGTTAAATGGCGTCTTTTTACCAAGAGACGCTTCTCAACAAGCTTCCATGGGTGAAACACTTTCTTTTATTGAAGAAGCAGAAGAAGGAGACTTAGCTTTTTTTGACAATACTGAAGGTGCAATTACTCATGTGGGTATCATTCTTTCTAGTAATAGGATTATACATGCCTCAGGAAAGGTGAGAATTGATAAATTAGACCACCAAGGAATCTTTAATCAAGAAAAAAGAGATTATAGCCATAGGTTAAGACTAATCACTAAAATTTATTAGAATAATTTCAAAGAATGGCAATAAATTTGTAATACATTCATAACTAAAAATAATGTTAACTTCAAAAATGAAAAAAATGAAAAAAATAATCGGATCATTAATGGTGCTTATGATAACTGTTTCTTGTGTAGCACAAGATAAACTATCAGAAGGGCTTTATGCTAAACTTAACACTTCAAAAGGAAGTATTTTGATAAAGCTTGAAATGGAGAAGACTCCCTTAACTGTTGCCAATTTTGTTGGATTAGCCGAAGGAAAAATTAAGAACAATAAAAAAGAATTAGGGACTCCTTTTTACGATGGAATAAAGTTCCATAGAGTGATTCCTAATTTTATGATTCAAGGCGGTGACCCAACAGCTTCAGGCGCTGGAGAGATTGGTTATTCTTTTAAAGATGAGTTTGATGCAAGTTTAAAGCACGATAGAGCAGGAACTTTATCTATGGCAAATAAAGGACCGGCTACAAATAGTAGCCAATTCTTTATTACACATAAAGAGACTTCATGGTTAAATGGAAAGCATACCGTATTCGGATACGTTGTAGAAGGACTAGGAACTGTTGATTTAGTTGCTCAAGGAGATATTATTAAAACAGTAGAAATTATTAGAAAAGGAAAAAAAGCAAAAGCTTTTAACGCGGAAGAAGTTTTTTACCGATTAAGTGGCCTGAGTAAATAAGCCATTAATAGAAATAAAAAAAGCGACCAATGGTCGCTTTTTTTATTTCTATTAAACAACACTAAATAGTATTAGAGCGTATGCAAAAAATCGCACAAACCGGAATAAGCCTAACAATAAAAACGTTATAAAAGGGAATCTTACTACTCCTGCCACTAAACAAATCGAAGAGTAAGGTAATGGAAATAAAGCTGCAAAAACGATTAAAACTCCTCCCCACTTCCGAATTAGAGTAAAATGTTTAGAGAACTTCTGCATAATCCAAGTCTCCACTCTAGCTATATTTCCTATATATTTCCCTATAAAATAGGCAATTATTCCTCCTGCATAAGATAGCAAGGCTAATAGAGAAACCATTAGATAAGGAGAGCTAAATTTCTTCGACCAAATAATAAATAAATCTGGTGGAATCAGTCCTAAAATTGTTTCTGAAATGAAAAAGATGCTTAGTGCACTCCATGTATTGATCCTGTTTAAGATTAATTCTAACTTTACATCATAATCGGGAATTTGATTTTTGAATAGGATGAACCCAACAATAATGGCTGAAAAAATCAATATAATCTTTAAACTATTCTTCCATAGAAAAGTGTAAACTCCTTTACGTTTATAGTAATGATGATAAGTATTTATTCTATTCTTTTTTCTTCTTTGAATTTCACTCTCCATTATTTGCAAAATTACACCCAAAATTTATGCAAATGCTATTAAATAATGAAACTATTTTTTTGAATTTTTCGTTTTTGTATTGCTTACATTTAATAGAACATGATGTTAGCAGTATTTCCAATAAAAATACGGGAAGAGTCAGTGGCCTTGCATTTATTCGAAGCCTGAAATAAGGAGCTTTTTGTCGATCATATAAGACGGGAAGGAATTTGTTATTCTTTTAAGCTGATTTCGATTATTAGTTAGAAATTCAAAATTTCAGATGTGGCAATATACAACACTGATTTTAGAGAGATAGCAGACTATATTCTAAAGATTCAATGCAGTAGATTGTTATTTATGCGAATGCATTCAAAGTTCCGTAGATAAACAGCAATCTTTTTCATAAATACGTTCTGAATTCTTATAGAAGAAGTTAATATGTATTTGCTGATAGCATGACTAAGGTGCATGCAACTACTACCTCTACTCCTCTTTTCTCCAATTGATCCATAAATGGTGGATTTATTGTTCCAGGATTAAAAATTACCCGTTTAGGTTTCGTTGCTAAAATATAATCAATATAAGCTATTTGATTTTGAGGTCCTAAATACAAAGTAACCGTATCAATCTTGTCTTGAATAGTTAAATCATTTATAATTGGGAGACCAATAATTTTTCCTTTTTTTATGCCAACAGGTATTACTTTATGCCCCTTCTCTACTAAGCGATTTACAGCCAAGTTAGAATATCGAGATAAATTTGGTGAAGCTCCAAGAACTAGGGTCTTTTTTAATCTCATATTTAGAATTGCTTGCCTAAATTTACTCAAAATTTTAGCATGAAAACTATTTTACTATTAGGCTCTGGAGAACTAGGTAAAGAATTTGTAATTAGCTTAAAAAGATATGGTTGCAAGGTAATTGCTGTAGACAGTTATTCTGATGCACCTGCTATGCAAGTAGCTGATGAAAGAGAAGTAATCAACATGCTAGATGCTGATGAATTGGAACGAATTGTTCAAGTTCATCAGCCAGATTTTATAGTTCCTGAAATAGAAGCAATTCGCACTGAAAAGTTGATTGAATTCGAAGCTCAAGGTATAACAGTTGTTCCTTCTGCTAAAGCGGTGAACTATACTATGGATCGAAAAGCAATTCGAGACTTAGCAGCAAAAGATTTAGGTTTAAAAACTGCAAAATATGAATATGCAACATCTGAAGAAAAATTAAGAAAAGCAGTAGAACTTATCGGAATTCCATGCGTTGTAAAACCTTTAATGTCCTCTTCAGGAAAAGGGCAAAGCACTATCAAATCGACAGAAGACGTTGGTAAAGCATGGCAATATGCAAATGAAGGTGCTCGTGGAGATAAGATGGAGGTTATTGTAGAAGAGTTTATCAAATTCGACTCAGAAATCACCTTGCTTACTGTTACTCAGAAAAACGGTAAAACTCTTTTTTGCCCTCCTATTGGACATCGTCAAGAAAGAGGGGATTATCAAGAAAGCTGGCAACCTGCTACTGTTCAAGAAAATTGGCTAAAGGATGCTGAGAACATGGCCAAAAAAGTCACATCAGAATTAGGAGGAAATGGTATTTGGGGAGTTGAATTTTTCCTAACTGATGAGGGAGTTTATTTTTCTGAGCTATCTCCCCGACCTCATGATACAGGAATGGTAACCTTAGCTGGAACTCAAAATTTCAACGAGTTTGAACTGCATGCAAGAGCAGTATTAGAACTTGAGATTCCTGAAATAAAACTGGAACGATTTGGCGCCAATGCAGTAATCTTAGCTCAGAAAGAAAGTATCGAATGGCCAAGATTTTCCGGCTTAGGAAAAGCGGCATTATTTCTCAATAGTGATTTCAAAATATTTGGAAAACCCACAACACGTCCTTATAGAAGAATGGGTATTGGACTAACTTATGGTAAATTAGGCTCTGATATTAATGCACTAAGAAAAAAGGCAAAAGAAATTGCCGATTGTATCAAAGTGGATTAAAAGCCCTTTATAAACTTTTTAGCACCTGACTTATTTTTCTGATGAGTTGCTGCGCTATCCTCTTCTCTCAGCGCTTTTTGCCAACCACCATACATTACGTTCGGTAGAATGATAAATCTATTTCCAAATTTTTGGCGATACCTATCTACTAAAGCCTTGCGTTGAGTAATATTTAATGGACTTTCGAATTCCTCGGCAAAGTCGGCAAGGTTATCACCTACAAGCATAATAATCCTATAATTACTCTTAACTTGCTCTCTTCTAGATTTTTTTTCAGATGATTCTGCTCTTAAGAAGACTTTTGAAATATCAATCTGAACCCCTTGAATAGACAGATTGGCAATGGTAGATTCAAGCTCACTCTCTTTTCTATTGCTAATAAAAAGAACTTCTATCCCTTTATTTTGTGCCAATTGAATAAACTCAATGGCTCCTGGAACTAATTCCGCAGATGTTTGATCGACCCACTTTTCCCAAGATTCAGAATTATAGCCTTCTCCATTCAATAACAAATAACCGTTGTATGGAGAGTTATCAAGTACCGTTTCATCCAAATCCATAATTACGGCAGGCTTCTTCCCTTTAGCAGCTAATTCATCTTCAGCTACTGATTCTATACGGTATTTTGCAATGTTAAAGGCTTGAATACAGAGGGCTGTATATTCTGCTGATGTTTGTTGCCAAAGTACTGCAGTTTCTGAGCCATTTGCACTCCTTCTTTCTTTATCTGCGGCTTGCTTAACATTCCCACAGGAACTTAATAGAAAGATAATGATTGGGAGAGAGAAAAAATTTCTTCATACTTACTGAATTACAATTTCAAATTTACTAATAGCGCTCAACGAAAATACTCCTAAAACTTCTTCTTGAGGATTTCCTGCCATAGTTAGAATATTAGATCTGTAATTGGCAGAAGGGGTTGCAAAAAGACCGTCGTTCCCTGAGTTAGTAATAATTTGATCTAAAAACTGATATGGCGCTGAATTTAAGCTAAATAACTCAACACTAGAAGTATCTCCTAACTTAAAAGGATCTTCTTGGTTAGTGATAGCTGCTCTTAATGGAAGAATAAAAACAAAACCATCTGCTCCATCTCCTCCAAATGCTGCGTCTTCAGATAAGATTAAGAAAGTTCTATCCTCTTCATATACATTTGTTCCATTCCTAAAAGAGCGAATCCAATAATAGTCTTTTCTTCCTGCAAAATCTCTGGCATAAAACTGCGTATAGTACCCTTCTTCTGCTCCTAATTCTTCTTCCTCAAAAGCATAAGTCATACTATCTATGCTAGGAATAGGATTTAAAACTGAAAGCGCCTGGTAAGTTTCTCCTTTATAATCTATTTCTAATTGATAGCTAAAATTTGTACTATCTAAAGGTCCTGACATTTGAGGATTATATGAAAAATTCCCAATCCCATCAGAAATAAAGTTGAAGACCTTATTATTTGGCCCCAATACCCTTACAACAGCATCGTTTTCAAATGGCGTTTCTATATTTGAAAAATAAGCTGCTGTTTTTGTTAATCGAATCGTTTGAATACTGCTATCGTTGGTAATAAATCCATCTACTACTAATTGGATTTTACCATCTTCCAGATCAAGATCTATCTTGTCTTCACAAGAAGAAAAAGTAACAAGAAGAACTAAAAAAATAAATATATTACTAACTCTCATGGCTATTAAAAATTAAAGTTATAAGAAACTGCAGGAACAAAACTTCCTATTACTGAAAAACGGATTGCATTCGTTACCCGAGGATCTAGATCGTCTTGCTCAAAGAAGATCGAGAAGGGATTTCGTCTGCTGTATAAATTGTACACAGAGAATACCCACTCACCTTTGAATTTACGATCCTTATTCTTTTTTGGAGTCAAGGTTGCAGAAATATCAAAACGGTGATAAGAAGGTATTCTAAAGTTGTTTCTAGCATCTTCATCATTGTGAGGAAGCACAATTCCTTGTATTTCGTAACGATTTGTTGGAAAAGTAGCCGGAGTTCCACTTGAATAAATAAAATTCGCAGAGAAGCTCCATTTTTCGTTCAATTTATATGAAGTAACTACACTTAAGTTATGGGCTCTATCAAATCGAGTTGGATACCATTTGCCTCTATTAATCCCTTTTACTTGACGTTCCGTTCTCGCAATAGTATAACTAATCCAACCTGTTAAATCTCCCTTGTTCTTTTTTACAAATAGTTCTAATCCAAATGCCCTTCCATCACCTGATAGTAAATCTCCTTCCAATTGTTCGTTGAAGAAAATATCTGCATTATCAATATAATCTATTTGGTTTTGAAAATCCTTATAATAGACCTCCGCTGAAGCCTCATACTTATTTTTAGCAAAATTTCTAAAATAACCCACTGCTACCTGATCTGCCAATTGTGGCTTAATATTATTAGTTGTTGGCAACCATAAATCAATTGGTGTAGAAGCAACTGTATTTGAAATTAAGTGCAAGTACTGACTCATTCTATTGTAACTAGCCTTTACAGAACTTAGCTCGTTTAAATCATACTTTATTGAGAGACGAGGTTCGAAGTTGGCGTAATCAGCAATACTTTCAAGCTTATCAAACGATTCTTCACTATCCAATGGCCTTCTAATTCCTGGTATTGAATCTCTATAATTTTGCTTTAAACCTTTTCCTAAATAATCAAACCTTGAAATTCGAAACCCATACAACAAAGAAGTTCTCGATCCAATTCTCTGTTCGTTTTGAATGTAAACCCCGCTCTCTGCTGCATACTTTTCAGGTAGGCTAATGCTATTCTTTTGTCCATCACTTACAAAGAAGGCTTCCGCAGGCTTAAAATCGTAATAGATGAATTGACCTCCAAATTTTAAGGTATTCTTATTATCGATGTAATAAGAGAAATCTGGTTTTATGCTATAGCTAATAATACTTGATTCCCAAGAAAAATCATCTCTTGGATCATCTTCCTCAATTCCAAAAGAATAATCATAATCACTGTAGAATGCTGTTACATTCATGAATAATTTTTCATTAAAAATGTGATTCCATCTAGCTGTTGCAGTTGCATTTCCCCAATTAAATGCGAAACCTGAACCAAATACATCTCTTCCAAAGTAACCTGACAAAAAGATCCTGTTATTTTCATTGATTTTATGATTCACTTTCGCTGTGAGGTCATAGAAATAAAACTTACTCCCACTCAAATCATCGCCTAGAAATGGCTTTGCCAATACATCAGCATAAGATCTTCTTCCTGCAACAATGAAAGATGTACGATCCTTGATTAATGGCCCTTCAAGTGATAAACGGCTAAAAATAAGTCCCAAACCTCCTGAACCTGTAAATTTTTTACTGTTCCCTTCTTTCATTCTTACATCTAAAATAGAAGAAAGACGACCACCATATTCAGGTGCAATTCCTCCTTTTATCAACTTTACATTTTTAACAGCATCAGGATTAAACACTGAGAAGAAACCAAATAAATGTGAAGAATTGTAAACAGGTGCTTCATCCAATAACACTAGGTTTTGATCAACTCCACCACCTCTAACATTGAAACCTGTACTGCCTTCTCCAACCGTACTAACTCCTGGCAGTAATAAAACACTTTTCACAACATCTGCTTCTCCGAGTAATGCTGGAATCTTTTTAATGTCTTTTGCATCAATTTTATTGACACTCATTTCAATACTCCTAATGTTTTGTTCAGCTCCTTCAGCCTCAATCACCACTTCTTCTAAAGCGTTTACTGATTCACCTAATTCAACACCTATCTTTTGATTTTTAGTCAACGTTACTTCTTTCACAAGATCTTGATAACCGATGTATGAATAGGTTACCTGGTAAGTACCTTCGGGCAGTGTTAAAGAATAAAATCCATAAACATTTGCACTAACTCCAACGCTTAATGCTCTAACAGCAATTGTTGCTCCAATTAATTCTTCGCCCGATTCCGAAGCTTTAACATAGCCGCTTATGGTGTATTTTTCCTGAGAATAAGCAGACTGCAGTAGAATCGTAAATAAGAATAGTAAAAATATTTTTTTCATTCGTTTGATTTAAGCGGTGCAAAATTAGGGATTAAGTGTTCTTAAAAAAGTGATTAAACGGATTCATTCTAGATTTAGTACCAACGGTTTTATAGAGTTATAAGACCATCAATTCAGTATTTAAATAAAATAATTTTGATTCTACCTTTTGAATACAAAAAAGTAACATTATAGCTCATCACCATAAGGACAACACAATTAGGATAAGTTGCACAATTGGTCTAATATTTTTTTAATTAGGTAGTTTTATTATAGCTTTTTCACCCTATCCATCTGACGTTTAGCATCCTTCTCTTTAAGACTTTCTCTCTTGTCAGCTATCTTTTTCCCTTTTGCAAGAGCGATATTCAATTTAGCATACCCTTTATCATTAATAAAGAGTAAAGTAGGTACTATCGTTAAACCCACATCCTTCTTTTTCTTCTGAAGCTTATCAATTTCTTGACGGTGTAATAGGAGTTTCCGAGGTCTTTTAGGTTCATGGTTGGCAAAACTTGCATCTGCATAAGGAGTGATGTTGATATTAAAGACAAACAACTCACCTCCTTTAAATGCACAATATCCTTCTTTAATACTCGCTCTCCCTTCTCGAATAGACTTAATCTCAGTACCCTTTAATTGCATACCGGCTTCATATTTATCTATGAATTCATATTCATATGAAGCCTTTTTGTTTCTAATGTGTATTTCCTTACTAATCTTCTCGCCCATTTGTCAAAATTAATTGATAAAAATTACATCTTCTTCTTTTGCCTTCTTGAAATAGGAATTTACTAAAATAGACATGTCCTGATCATCGTATGCCGAATGAATCTTTGATTTTATAAAGTCTAGATTTGTTAAATCACTATCAATAGGCAACTTACCATATCCTTTGTAACGACCTTTCTCTACTAAAATTACTGCTTGATCCATCCCATCCTTCGATTGCTCTTTCAAGATATAAGTTGTGTTCTGATTCACCTTCTCCTCTATTGCTTGTTGAACTCGTAAATTATAAAGTGCAGCCGATTCCTCTTGCATACAAGCTCCTCTGCAATCTAAATCTTCTACATAATGGCATTTACCTGATGAAATAGGTTGTAAATTTGATAGTCTTGGACATAAATTATAATCGATTACAATCTCTTTCAAAAAGTGCTTTAAGTCGACCAAACTTTTAAAACTCTTAATTGGCTTATCGTGCTTTCCACATCTCCCAGAATTAAATCGTTCATAACCGTTACGATCTGTGTATTGAAATAATCCATGGTTCAAAGTAATTCGTTTCATAGAACGATTATGAATCGGCCAATGCTTCTTTATTTCCGTTGCTTCAATTATGTCAACTAAAATCGTATCAGGAATTTCTTGAAAGTCGATTCCAAAAATATTTTTAACGAAATAGTATTTAGACTTTGTATTGGTATTTCCTGAAAAGTGAGAATGAACTCGTTTCTTGATATCCTTCGCTTTTCCTATATAAATGATTTCCTTTTTCTGATTTAACAGATAGTAAATCCCCTGAGTATTAGGAAGGGCAAGAAAATCGATTTTAGGCATATTGGGAGGCATTAAAGCCTCATAAGATAAAGGCTTAAGTGCATTCTCAATAAAACCATCTGTGTCAATCTTTAGCAATCGACCAAACAATACAGTTGTTGCTTTCGCATCTCCTGCAGCTCTGTGTCTATTTTGTACAATAATGTTTTCGCTTTGACATAGTTTTCCTAGACTATAGGATGGTTTCCCCGGCAAAAGCTTTCTACTCAGTCTAACGGTACATAGCTTTTTTCGTTTAAAACTTAAACCAATTCGATCAAATTCCGCCTTTACAAATCCGTAATCAAAATTGACATTGTGTGCTACAAAAACACAATCTTTTGTGAACTTATCTATAATTGCTGCAACATCAAAAAATAATGGTGCATCTGCTACCATATCATTATCAATACCAGTCAGATTTATTATGTTATAAGGGATTTCCTGACACGGATTAATTAGGGTTTGATATTCATCTACAATTTTTTCTCCATCATGCTTGTAAATTGCAATTTCAGTAATCCTACTCCTAGTAGCACTACCACCTGTTGTCTCTATGTCTATGATAGCATACATAGCTTCAAAATTAAGCCTTTAGATCGATGATTTTTAAAGAATTTTTTAATTGATTTTATTGCTCAAAAAACTACTTTCAATTGTTACTTTTGCATTCCAAAAATTAAACTATGGCAACGAATAGAACTTTTACAATGATTAAGCCTGATGCGGTTAAAAACAACTACATCGGAGCTATTTTAGACAAAATTAATGGTGCAGGATTTAAGATTGTTGCCATGAAATACACGAAGCTTTCAAAAGAAGCTGCTGGAGAATTTTATGCTGTGCATAAAGAAAGACCTTTTTACGGAGAATTAGTTGACTTTATGTCTTCTGGACCAATCGTAGCTGCTATCTTAGAAAAAGATAATGCTGTTGAAGACTTCAGAACCCTAATTGGAGCCACTAACCCAGCTGATGCTGCAGAAGGAACAATCAGAAAATTATATGCTGAATCTATCGGAGCAAATGCTGTTCATGGATCTGATAGTGATGAAAATGCACAGATTGAAGGAGATTTTTACTTCTCTGCTTTAGAAAAATTCTAGTCGAAGTTTTTCGATTCGGACGGACCTCATTCCTTTTTGATTTAATTCAAAAAGAATGAGGTTTTTTTTTATTTATTGGTGATTTAGAAAACTAGGTCAAATTTTATATATTTGTTTCAATCAATATTAACTATCAAAACAAAAGAGACAATGGGAAAAGGAGATATCAAGACAAAAAAAGGAAAAAGATTTGCCGGATCATACGGAGTAAGCAGAAAACGTAAAGATGATGTGGCAGTAATTGAAGTGAATCCAAAGAAAAAAGCTACAAAAAAAGCAGAACCTCAATCGCTTGCTGAAAATAAGCCAGCAGCTAAGAAAACTACTGCAAAGAAATCAGCTGATAAATAGGAGATTCTACCTTTTTACTAAAATCCACTCTAGCCAGAGTGGATTTTTTTTGCTCAAAATCTAAATTTACTTAAATCATTAAAGTGGTATTGCATTCCATTTGCTTCCATTGATGCCTCATTCTTTTCTCCAATACCAATAAAGTCAACTCCAAGTTTTTTAGCCGTTTTTAGGTCCCATAATCCATCGCCAATAGAAATTATTCGATCGAAAGACTCCACTTGGTGCATTTTTTTTGACTGTTCTATTGCTCTGGATACAATCCCTTCACGATCCTCAATTTCATTTGAAGCTACTAATTGAGATGGATGATAGTTTGCGTTAATTAGTTCTAGTTTTAAAATAGCAGGCTTTAAAAGTGAGCCTGTAGCGTATGCAATGGCAATGTCTTCTTTCTGTTGTAACTGTTGAAGTAATTCTGAAGCTCCATTGATCTCAGCGAAGCTTTGTTGTTTTACTTTAGAATACAGAAAGTCTTCAAAAATATTTTTTTTCTCTTGCGTAAACTCTTGCTTTCTATCCTTCTCATAAATAACTCTTGAAATATAAGAGTCAGTATGGTGCAAATATTCTCCAAAATTGGTGTCCATATCACACACTCCAAGAAATTTTAGCCCCTCAATAAAGGCATCGATGTGCAGACTTGCTGTCTTCGTTAAGGTATCGTCAATATCAAAGACGAGTAGTGTTTTAGACATTAACTAAAGTTATAAATATGATTCATATAATAATAAAAATCCCCTTCTAAGTTAACAGAAGAGGATTCTAATCTTGTTCTATTTTAATTTACTTATTTGCCCACTTTCTG
>JAESST010000311.1 GCA_016763995.1 Flavobacteriales bacterium
CTTTGTTGCCTGTTTCATTTGGAATTTCCATACTATGAGGAGTCCAATCATCAGTCGAATCAGCTGGTCCTGTAGAAAGTTCATCTTCTAAACTATATCTTTTTACCTCTTTTGGCTCAGCTACTGGTTCTTTCGGAGCGGATGGAGTTGAAGCTGTCCCTTGACGAATCATAAATTCAAAGCTCTTTTGCTCTTCATTCGATTTTTTCAAAGTCGGCTCATTGCTATCCTCTGCCCTTGGAGTAACCGATTTTTCAGAAGCTGCACTTGGAGCTGTTATCGTTGTATTTACATCGTCCGTTAAGCTTCTAACTACTTTCTGTGGTTCTTTAGCTGTTGTGAAACCTTCAGGTTGTACTTTTCCAAAGCCTGTTGCTACAATTGTTACGCATAACTTATTGCCTAAACTTTCGTCTACTCCATTTCCCCAGATAATGTCTGCAGTATTCCCTGATTCATTCTGAATATATTCTGTAATCTCATCAATTTCATCCATTGATACTTCTTCATCTCCTGAAGTAATGTTCAATAGGATGTAGTTTGCTCCGGTAATGTCATTATCATTCAACAATGGAGAAGCCAATGCTTGGCTTACTGCTTTTACTGCTCTTCCTTCACCTTCCGCCGCTGCTGAACCCATAATAGCGGTACCACCATCTTTCATTACCGTTTTTACATCTTCGAAATCTACGTTGATATACCCTGCTACTGTTATGATTTCAGCAATTCCTTTTGCCGCTACTGTTAAGATATCATCTGCTTTAGAAAATGCCTCAGAGATTTTTAAATTCCCGTGCATTTCCCTCAACTTATCGTTACAAATAATCAGTAGGGTATCTACGCTATCTCTCAATTCTGCTAATCCAGAATCTGCTTGAATTTTCCTTCTTCTTCCTTCGAAACCAAAAGGGATCGTTACAATACCAACTGTTAGAATGCCCATTTCCCTTGCCGTTTGAGCAATGATCGGTGCAGCTCCTGTACCTGTTCCACCACCCATTCCTGCAGTAATGAAAACCATTTGAGTATTCTTCTCAAATAAATCCTTTAACTCATCAACGTTCTCAATAGCGGCATTTTTCCCTACTTCAGGATTTGAGCCTGCACCTCTTCCTTCCGTTAAGGTAGACCCTAACTGAATTTTATTCGGAATGGGGCTCAAATCTAACGCTTGCTGATCTGTATTACAAATAATGAAATCAACACCTGTAATTCCTTGACGGTACATGTGATTTACGGCATTGCTACCGCCGCCTCCGACTCCGATTACTTTAATGATGGATGATTGTTCTTTTGGTAAATCAAATTTCATAACTGTTGGGTTTATTGATTTTAATCTTTAATCTATCTTACTATTAAACACTAATTAATTAGCGTCATCTTCTTCAAAAAATTGTTTTCCTTTCTTCAGCATACTTTGTAAAAAGCCGCCTTTTGTTTTCTCTCCCTGACGAATTTTTATCGCCTCCTCATTTTCATGCTTAGTTATTTGACCTTTTTGTCTTTCTAACTTCTCAAATCCTTTCAAAATTAATCCAACACCCGTAGCATACATTGGGCTTGTCATTTCTTCTTCGTTTCCGTTTGCCAAATACTCATTCGGATAGCCAATTCGAGTATCCATTCCTGTCACATATTCAAACAATTGTCCGATGTGCTTCATTTGAGAACCACCTCCGGTAATGACCATTCCTGCAATGAGTTTATTCTCATAGCCGCTATTTTTAACCTCATAATAGATGTGCTCTATTATTTCTTCTAATCGTGCTTGAATGATATGAGATAAATTCTTGATTGAAATCTCCTTAGGTTCACGACCTCTTAACCCAGGAATAGAAACGATTTCATTCTCTTGGCTTTCATTCGCTAAGGCTGAACCAAACTTCACTTTTAATAGTTCAGCCTGATTTTTAATAATGCTACATCCTTCTTTAATATCTTCTGTAATAATATTTCCGCCGAAAGGAATTACTGCTGTGTGGCGAATAATTCCGTCTTGAAATATAGCAACGTCTGTTGTTCCTCCACCAATGTCAACCAATACAACTCCTGCTTCCTTTTCTTCTTCGCTCAATACTGAGGCAGATGAAGCAATCGGCTCTAAAATTACATCTTGAACTTCTAAATTTGCTTTATGCACACATTTATGAATATTCTTCGCTGCTGCAACTTGCCCTGTAATAATGTGAAAATTCGCTTCTAAACGAATACCTGACATCCCTATTGGATCTTTAATTCCTTGCTCATTATCCACAATAAACTCCTGTGGTAAAACATCGATAATCTCTTCTCCAGGAAGTGTTACCAGCTTAAACATGTCATTGATTAACATATCAATATCCTCTTGAGAAATCTCGTCATCCAAGGTATTTCGCATCTTGATTCCTCTGTGCTGAAGACTCTTAATGTGCTGACCTGCTATACCAACATTTACAACCCTAACGTCAACTCCTGATTTATTTTCAGCTTCAGAAACTGCTGTTCTAATCGATTGAACTGTTTTCTCAATATTTGCAACTACTCCACGAGTAACTCCTAAGGATTCAGAACGCCCCATTCCTAGGATTTCGAGCTTTCCAACTTCGTTTTTACGACCCACCATTACCACAATTTTTGTGGTCCCAATGTCTAATCCTACAACTATGTCTGATGATGTGTCCATGTTACATTCGTTTTTTGCAGACCACTTGGTTTGCGAATTTTAGATTTATCACACTGTATTCATTCCAACCTGTCATACTTAAACCCTTCTTATAGAATATTTTAAGCTTGTCAAGTTTTTTCTTAATATCAGTGGCGTCTCCTACTACAATTCTATGATTTCCAACTCTTGGAATCAATTCAATTTCAAAATCTTTATTAACATACAACTGTTCAATCTGAGCTCTCCAAAGTGGATCTCTTCGAATAAACTCGGCCATTGTAAAAATATCGTCGATCAGGATTCGATCTTGAATGGAATCTGTCACCATTTTTGCATTTAAATGACTGATATCCTTAAATGAATCATAAATGTATCCGTTTGCAACAAAGACCCTTGAGGTATATTTTTCTGATCGAGGCATTACCTTACCGGTACTGTCTATATAATAGCTATCTCCTGAATATGAAAAGACTCTAACAATTGGTGTGCGTTGTGCTACCTCAATCTTTAATAAACCGTCAACCGTCTTATAAATCTCAGTATTTGATACTGATGGGTGATTGTTGATTTTATGTTCTAATCGATCAGTTTCAATAGCTGAAATTGGGCGGCCTACTAAGGTGTCTATTTCATGGTATACCATGGCAAAAATATCTTCCTCTTCTACGAAGTAATTCCCATTACTCCGGTCAATATCAATTTTAATATCTAGACACACCTTCTCACTTTGAACGTGACCCACAAATCCCAATATAACAACTAAGCCTGCTGTTAAAAATGCCCAACCTACTATGCCTATGTATTTCTTCATTCAGGGTCTTTATAAAATTCAATAATCGGATCAATCATTGTATCAATATCTCCTGCTCCAACCGTCAACAGCACTTCTACATTTTTGGTTTTAAGAATGTTAATTAACTGATGCTTTTCACATACACTTACTCCCTTTTTCCCAATTTGCTTAGATAACCATATAGAGCTTATCCCTTCAATTGCTTCTTCACGAGCTGGATAAATTTCCAATAAAATCAAATCGTCAGAAACGGATAGTTCTTTTGCGAATTCAGCTCCAAAATCTCTAGTACGACTATATAAATGAGGCTGAAATATTGTGGTAATCTCCTTTCCAGGATATAATTCTCTGACCGAAGCAAGCAACATCTTTATCTCCTCAGGGTGATGCGCATAGTCATCAATATATATTATGTCTTCTTTCTTCAAATGAACATCAAATCGACGTTTTACCCCTGTAAAACTCCCAATTGACTTTTTAATTTCATTGGGTTCTATTCCATTTTCATGAGCAATCGTAATAGCGGCTAATGCATTCTCCACATTGTGTAAGCCAGGCAAACCACAGATAACATCTTCTATTTTACATGCTTCCGATTCGTAATCAAAAACATAATTACCTTCTTCTACTCTAAGTCTTTTTGCTTGAATAAACGCAGGCCCATCAATAGCATAAGTCCTATTCCTAACCTTAGAACTATCTCTTAAGGCAGATAGAATACTTGGCTTTGTAACAAACACCCCTCCTTCGTTAATCTGACCTATTAACTGAGAATACGTATTTCTAAGATCCTCTTCATCTTCGTAAATATCCAAATGATCCGGATCAATAGAGGTAACAACGAGCTGGTCAGGATAAAGCTGTAAAAATGAACGATCATATTCATCAGCTTCTGTTACCATTATTTTGGCCCCTACATCTAATACCAAGTTTGTCCCAAAATCTCTTGAAATCCCACCCAAAAGAGCATTTACTTTTATCCCATTAGATTTTAGCAAATAAGCAATCATAGAAGAAACTGTTGTTTTCCCATGTGTTCCAGCAACTGCAATGGTCTTCATTTCTCTACTCAACAAACCAAGAACTTCTGCCCTTTTCAAACACTCAAAGCCCTCTTCTTTAAAATAAGTCAGCATTGGACTATTTTCAGGAATAGCAGGTGTATAAACAACCAAAGTCCTTTCCTTATTTCGATAAGGATGAGGAACAGCATCTGCCTCATCAAAATCAGTAATAGAAATCCCTTCTGTTTGAAGACGTTTGGTCAACACCGTAGTCGATCGATCATAACCTGCTACTTGCTTTCCACTTTGATTAAAATACCGAGCCAAGGCGGACATTCCAATCCCTCCAGCGCCTACGAAATATATATATTCTTTCTCAAGCATTGTGACCTATTAATCTAAACTAAATGGGTGTTTCCTATTCATAATTTACAATTATCAATTCTTAATTAATTTTAGTGCTTCATTCGCAATTAAATCTGCCGCATCATGATATCCTAAAGGACTAATATTTTCACTCAAACGATTTAATTCTTCTTCATCGTTAATCAATTTCAGCACTTCGTCTCCCAAGAGAGCCCTTATTTCTGCATCTTTAATTAAATGCGCCGCGCTCAATGTGGCAAGCACAGTTGCATTCTTTGTTTGATGATCTTCTGCTGCTGAAGGTAAAGGCACAAATATTGAAGGTTTTTTTACCAAGCACAATTCAGATACTGCTATAGCTCCTGCTCTAGAAACTACCAAGTCTGCACAAGCATAAGCTAAATCCATCCGCTTAATAAATTCTGTAACCTTCAGCCAACTTTCTTGACCAATACAAGCTTTTTGAGCTCTCTTATGAAACAACTTCCCTGTTTGCCAAATCACTTGAATATTTGCTTCTTTCCATTGAAGAATTGCTCGCTCCACTGCTTCATTTATCGACCATGCTCCCAGGCTTCCTCCTACAATCAATAGTGTTTTCTTATCCCTATCTAACTGGAAAAATTCGATTGCCCGCTCTTTTTTCCCAGTGAGTTTTATCACTTCCGAACGTACAGGATTCCCTGTTAAAATAATTTTTTCTTTTGGAAAGAACTGCTCCATTCCATCATAAGCAACGCAGATTTTATCTGCCTTTTTTCCTAATATCTTATTCGTTAAACCTGCAAAGGAATTTTGTTCTTGGAGTAGCGTTGGGATATTCGCCTTCTTCGCTGCCCTTAACAAGGGGCCACTTGCGTAGCCTCCAACACCAACTGCCAAATCAGGCTTAAATTCCTTTACAATCTTCTTTGCCATAGAGGCGCTTTTGAGAAGCATAAAAGGGAATTTTAAATTCTTTAGGGTCAACTTTCTTTGAAGCCCCATAATTGGAAGCCCAACTATTTTAAAACCTGCTTCTGGAACTTTAATCATTTCCATTTTTCCCACAGCTCCAACAAATAAAAACTCTGTATCGGGCCTTAGTTTTTTGATGGCATTAGCAATGGCAATAGCAGGGAAGATATGTCCTCCTGTTCCACCGCCTGATATAATTATTTTCAAATTAGCCATTTTTCAATTCTGCTTTTTCGGTTTCGGAATTTCTACTAACACTCAATATAATCCCAACTGCCAAACAGGTAAACCATATTGAAGTTCCTCCCATACTCACCATGGGCAAAGGCTGACCTGTTACTGGAAATAAATTCACGGCAACCGCCATATTGATCATTGCTTGAAACACCAGACTAAAACTCAAGCCGATCGCTAGCAATGACCCAAAAGTTCGTGGGGCATTTTTAGCAATTAAAATTCCCCGGTAGAGGAGAATCAGGTAGAGTAATAAAGTGAATGTTCCTCCTATAATTCCATATTCTTCTATAACTGTAGCAAAAATAAAATCAGAATAAGACTGTGGTAAAAAGTTTCGCTGTGTGCTTCTTCCCGGACCTTTTCCAATTACACCACCGGTTGCAATTGCAATTTTTGCTTGCTCTGCTTGATAATTTACCTGTGAACCCCCATCCACGAAATTTTCTATTCTAGCTTTCCAAGTACCCACACGATTTGTCATGTTTGAATTTAACACGATAGCCACAAAAATGACCAGACAAACTATTCCAATAGAAACCAATGAAATGATATAAGCTAGATTAATTCGACCAATAAACATGAGCACCAAACAAGTTATAAATAGCATTGCAGCCGTCGAAAAGTTGGCAGGAAGAATCAAACCACAAACAATTAAAACGGGAATCATAATTGGTACAAAAGCCTGATTAAAATCCTTGATATTATCTTGTCTTTTCGAAAGCATTCGAGCCAAGAACATGATTAATGCGAGTTTCGCTAAATCTGACGTTTGAAAGGTTTGATTAATGATTGGTATTACAAGCCAACGACTTGCATCATTAATACTTGCTCCTGTCAATAAAGTAAATAGTAGCAGCGGAATGGCTAACAACAAACCAATCTGCGATATCCTAGAGTAATAGCGATAATTAACTTTATGGGCAAAATACATCAACAAGAACCCAATGAATAAAATAATGGAATGCTTGAAAAGGTAATACTCCGTATTCCCACCTTGATACTTATAGGCCAAAGTGACAATCGAACTGTAAACAACCAGTACAGAAAATATAGCCAGCAATAACACTACCGCCCAGATTACCCGATCACCTTTTATATATTTGTTGACGAATTGCATCTTACAACGACCTTACTGCTCTTTTGAATTGATGCCCTCTATCTTCATAATTCTCGAACAAATCAAAACTCGCACATGCTGGAGACAATAAAACAACATCTCCTTTTTGCCCGATCTCATACGCTTTTCTTACTGCTTGCTCCGCAGAAGTTGCTTCTTCAATAATTTGGATCGAACCTTTAAAGGCATCAATGATCTTTGAGTTATCTTTTCCTAAACAAATAATTGCTTTTACCTTATCTTGAACCAAAGCCATCAGTTCATCATAATCGTTTCCTTTATCAACTCCTCCAACGATCCAAATAGCCTGCTTACTAATGCTTTCTAAGGCATACCATGTTGAATTCACATTGGTTGCCTTAGAATCGTTGATAAATTCTATTCCATGAATCGTAGCTACAGCCTCTAATCTATGTTCTATATTCTGAAAATCAGATAATGATTCTCGAATTAGTTCTTTTCTTAAATCTAATACTCTACCGGCTATTCCTGAAGCCATGGTGTTGTATAAATTGTGTTTGCCTTGTAAGGCTAAATCGTGTATTGACATTTTAAAGTGGTTGTTAGTTGTTAGTGTTATATTTAATTCTTCGTTATTTATATATGCTCCTTTCGGAAGTTGTTTTTTAATTGAAAATGGAATTTGAATTGCTTTCGTTGGATTCCTTTTTAAAGCTGCTTTTAAGCTTTGATCATCTTCACAAAAAATGAAGGTATCTTCAGGCTTAGCATTTATTGCAATCCTCATTTTAGCATCAGCATAAAGCTCAAAAGAGTCTTCATAGCGATCTAAATGATCTGGAGTAATGTTTAGCAAAATGGCTATATCAGCTCGAAATTCTTTGATTCCATCCAACTGAAAGCTGCTTAATTCCAAAACATACCAGTCAAAATCTTCTGTAGCTACTTGCTCCGCAAAGCTCTTCCCAACATTTCCTGCAACTCCAGCATTTACCCCTGAACCGACTAGCACATGATGCATCATTAGCGTAGTGGTAGTCTTTCCATTACTCCCGGTAATTGCAATAATCTTTGCATCGCAATAGCGATAGGCAAATTCAATTTCAGAAATCACTGAAATCTCGTTTGCCAAAAGCTTTTTTACCAAAGGTGCAGTGTCTGGTATTCCAGGACTTTTAATCACCTCAGAAGCTTTTAGGATTCTGTCTTCAGAATGTTTTTGCTCCTCCCATTCAATTTCATTTTTTATAAGAACGTCCTTGTATTTTTGCTTGATTTTTCCAAAATCTGACACAAAGGGTACAAGTCCCTTTTTCTTTGCTAAGATGGCTGCTCCAACGCCACTTTCTCCTCCTCCAAGAATGACTATTTTCTCTTCACTATTCATCCCAGTCTAATACTATCGCAGTTTAAGTGTTACTATAGAGAGTATGGCGAGCATTACTCCTACAATCCAAAACCGAGAAACTATTTTTGATTCGTGCATTCCTTTTTTCTGATAATGATGATGTAAAGGAGCCATTAGAAAAACTCTTCGCCCTTCTCCTAATTTCTTCTTAGTGTACTTGAAATAAGCCACCTGAATCATTACCGATAAATTTTCTACTAAGAAAACCCCACAAAAAACTGGGATCAACAATTCTTTTCTTATTGCTAAAGCGAAAACCGCAATAATCCCACCTAAGGCCAAACTACCGGTATCTCCCATAAAAACTTGAGCAGGATATGAATTGTACCATAAGAAGCCAATACAAGCTCCAACAAAAGCTCCGATAAAGATTACTAGTTCACCTGAATTCGGAATGTACATGATGTTCAGGTAATCAGAGAAAATCACATTACCAGGAACATAGGCAAATACAGCAAGTGTTACCCCAATAATGGCTGATGTTCCAGTTGCCAAGCCATCTAACCCATCCGTCATGTTTGCACCATTAGAAACAGCCGTAACAATTACAATTACAACAGGAATGAAAATTATCCAAGCCCAATCCATAGCATTATCACAACACCATTCAATTAAAGAACCATAGTTAAACTCGTTGTTCTTTACAAAAGGGATAGTCGTTTTCATTGACTTAGTCGCTTGCCAAGATGAACTTCCCTCTACTATCTCTACTCCTGCACTCTGAACTTCTTGAGCTACAAAAACATCGTCGTTGAAATACAATACAGACCCAACGAAAAGTCCAACAATGACCTGACCAATTACTTTAAATTTCCCTGCAAGGCCTTTTTTATTCTTTTTAAAAACCTTGATATAATCATCAATAAAGCCAATAGTTCCTAACATTACCGTAGAAACCAGCATCAGAATGATATAAATATTATCAAGTTTCGCAAACAGTAAAGTTGGAATCAAGATTGAAGCTAGAATGATTAGCCCACCCATTGTAGGAGTTCCTTGCTTTGCAGTTTGGCCATCTAGACCCAAATCTCTGACCGTTTCTCCTACTTGTTTTTTATGCAATAAAGCAATGATTCTTTTTCCAAAAACCATAGAAATCAATAGAGATACAATTACAGATGCCGCTGTTCTGAAGGTGATGTACTGAAACACACCTGCTCCTGGAAAGTCTAATTCGTTTAAATATTCAAATAAATAATACAGCATGCTTATTTGGTTTGATGGTTTTCATTTAACGCTTCACTTAATATTTCTAGGTCATCGAAATGAAAGCGTTCTCCATTGATCTCTTGATAGTTTTCATGTCCTTTCCCTGCCACTAATAAAATATCATTGCTTTGAGCTAATGAACTCGCCGTTCGTATTGCTTCCTTCCTGTTTGTTATTGCCAACACTTTTCTCTTTGAAGCAGCATCTACTCCTGCTTTCATTTCCTCTATGATGGTTTCAGCGTTTTCTGTTCTTGGATTGTCTGAAGTCAAGATAACTTTATCGCTTAACTTGCAAGCAATAGCAGCCATAAGTGGTCGTTTTGATCGATCTCGATCCCCACCACAACCCACTACCGTAATTACTTCTTCATTTCCCGTTCGAATATCTTTGATAGTTTTCAAGACATTTTCTAATGCATCAGGGCTGTGCGCATAATCTACAATACCTGCAATTCCTCCAATTTTAATGTGTTGAAATCTACCAGCCACTGCATTCAACGCACTTAACATCGTCAATACTTCCACTTTATCTTCGCCCAACAACATGGCTGTTCCATAAACAGCGGTTAAATTATATGCATTAAAGTGACCAATAAACGGACTCCAGAATTCTTGATCATCAATCTTTAAGCTCAAGCCTTCAAAGTCACTTTCAATTACCTTGGTTTTAAAATCAGCTTGCGTTTTAAGCGCATAATAATGTTTGCCAGCAGCTGTTTCCTGCAGCATTACTTGCCCATTCTTATCATCTTTGTTCGATAATGCGAAAGAAGATTTCCCTAGCACATTAAAGAAAGCTCGTTTTGCTTTAATGTATTCTTTGAAGGTTTTATGAAAATCTAAATGCTCGTGGGTAATATTGGTAAATACTCCCCCCTCAAAACCCAAACCTGCAATTCTATTTTGAATTATTGCATGAGAACTCACTTCCATAAAACAAAACTCACATGCTTCTTCTACCATTTGATTTAGCAGACCGTTCAGCTGAATTGCATCTGGCGTGGTATGAGTTGACTTTATTTCAGTTTCTCCAATCTTATTGACGACCGTAGAAATCAGCCCTACTTTGTGCCCTAGTTTACCGAACAGCTGATGCAACAAAGTAACTGTTGTTGTTTTCCCATTGGTTCCTGTTACTCCCACCAACTTTAATTGACTCGACGGATTATCGAAGAAGTTAGAAGCCATTATACCCAATGCTTCTCCACTACTTTTAACTCGAATAAATGTAATTCCCTTCTCAGGAGTCGCGGGAATTTTCTCACAAACAACAGCTATAGCTCCTAACTGAATCGCCCCTTTGATAAAAGCATGGCCATCAACTTGTGTTCCCTCTTGCGCAATATAACAGAAACCTTCTTCTACCTTTCGAGAGTCAAAACTTAGGTCCTTAATAGACAGATTTGTGTCACCAATTACTTCCGTAATGGCAACACCATATAATATGTCTATTAAATTCCTCACGATAATTCAATTTCTATTTGCTGTCCCTTCTGAATTCTTTGACCTGCACTAACTGACTGATACTTTACCATTCCGCGACCATTCACCCTTACCCTTAATCCTTGATTTTCCAATAAATAAATAGCATCTCTCAAGCCCATGCCCACTACATTGGGCACTAAATTTTCTTTAATTAACCTTGGGGCTAACTTCACAGACTTATCGAGCGTTGCAGTTACAACCCAATCTTGATCTTGAGCGTTAGATTTAACAGAAATGCCCAGCGCTTTAAACACCGTTTTAACATCGTTTTTATGTCCGTGTTTTGAGTATGGAATCGCAGAACTGGCATAAAATTTTTGACGACCTAGCTCTTCGTGCATCTCTAAACTGTTTGCATAGACTTTATCTGCAACTTCCTTGAAAATTGGCCCTGCAACCAGGTTTCCGTAATACACATTCCTAGTCGGTGCATTAATTACTACAATGCAGGAATATTCAGGCTTGTCAGCAGGAAAGTAACCTACAAATGAGGCTTGATGACTCACCTTTGAGCCAGTATAAGCATTCCCAGTCCCCTTGTTATTTGCAATCTGAGCTGTACCTGTTTTTCCTGCAATTTTATAATCGGCATTCTTCAGATTCCTTGCTGTTCCATCTGAAACAACGCCCTCAAGTGCAGATTTAACTTTATCAATCGTCTCTTTAGAACAGATTCTAGGATTCAAAACTTTCGTTTTAATCTCCTTCACCAATTTTCTTCCCTTCGTTATTTTCTCAACAGATTTTGGTTTTACCATTTCCCCATCATTTGCTACAGCATTGTAAAAGGTTAAAATCTGAAGCGGAGTCATTTGCAATTCATACCCATGAGCCATCCAAGGCAATGAAATTCCTGACCAACTATCATCCTTCGTATTTTTAATATAAGGCTTCCCCTCTCCTACGATCTCAATATCTAAGCGGTCTCTCAGATTCATTTTTACCAAGTGATCAATAAATTTTTGAGGATTCTGACCGTAGCTTTTAGTAATAATCTCAGCCATACCAATATTAGAAGAGACTTCAAAAATTTTCTTTACTGTTATTTTACCCCAGCCTCCATCGTCATGATTTGAATCAAACATTGTAACATCATAATACTGCTTTGAACCATCTCCGCAATCTATAATATCACCCATATCTACATAGCCATCTTCTAACGCAGCAATTAATGCAGGCAACTTAAACGTTGACCCAGGCTCTGTACTTTCTCCTATTGCATAATTATATCCTTCATAATAAACGCCACTTGTGTTTCGCTTCAGGTTTGCAATCGCTTTTATCGCTCCAGTCTTTACCTCCATCAATACCACAGTACCATGATCTGCTTGATGTTTCTCCAGCTGTTTCAATAGTGCGCTCTCCGCTACATCCTGAAGGTTTACATCTATGGTAGTGTAAATATCTTGCCCATCTTCTGGCTCTATTTCATCTGCATCCCCAACAGGCATCCATACTCCACCAGCAATTTTTTGCATCAAACGCTGACCATCTATGCCACTCAACACCTCACTATATGCCCCTTCCAACCCAACAGGAGTAATACCTTCTCTTTCGTACCCAATTGTTCGAGCAGCCAATATCCTAAATGGGAGTTGTCGTTTATTTCGCTGAATAGTAATAAAACCGCCTTTATATTTCCCCCTTTTGAAAAGCGGAAACCTCTTCATCGCTTTTAAAGTTGTATATTTTATATTCCGCTTAATTAGGTGATAGCGCTTACCACCTTTTCGCGCTTTAATTAGCTCTTTTCGATAAGAAGATGGCGAACGATCTTGAAATAAATCACTCAAACTCCAAGCAAGAGAATCTATCTTTTCATTAAATAAATCATCGGTAATTGCATCTGCATTTGGATCAAACCGAACTTCATAAATAGGAATAGATGTTGCTAACAAACTACCATCCGTGGCGTAGATATTTCCTCGTACAGCCTCTATACTTCTATCCACTAAAGTCAGACTTTGCACTTTCTTTTTTAAATCTGCACCTTCTACCAACTGAATCGTTAAAGCCTTGCCTATAATAGCAACACCAAAAAGACATACCGCGAAATACACGATATAAATACGCCAAGCGATATCTTTTTTAATTTCAGTCATTAATTATTTCTTCTCTTTCTTCTTCAGTAATTATTATCTTTTTTGGGGGGGAAGTCAATTCCCTCAGTCCCATACCAACAGTAGCTTCAGCAACCTTTGATTGCTTACTAATGACCATTAAGTCAGATTTTGTAGTTATGTATTCGGATCTCAATTCTTTTAGTGAATTATTTGTGTTGTGTAAATCGATTACTACTTTTTGAGTTTGGTATCCATTTGCGATATAACAGATTCCTAAAAAAGTCAAAAAGAATACAAAAGGAAGAGCATCCACCACCCTCTCTTTCGACAAAAAGCTTCCAGTCAGAAGAGCCTTCATCCCTCCGATTTGCCTTTTCCCCGCTTTGCTTTCACTGACGGCCTTTTTCTTTTTAAATCGATTACCCAACATTTACTTTCTCTGCTATTCTAAGTTTTGCACTTCGTGACCTATTATTACGTTTTACTTCCTCTTCCGAAGGCACAATTGGCTTTCGATTCACAGGCTCCATTGGCCTAATCAGATTTCCATAAAAATCCTTCTCCACCTTTCCTTCCACATTCCCGGTTTTAAAAAAATTCTTCACCAAGCGATCCTCTAAAGAATGATAAGTAATCACAGACATCCTACCCCCTTCTTTTAATACTTCAACTGCCTGCTCTAACAAATCCTGAATCACCTTCAACTCTTCATTCACCTCTATGCGAAGCGCTTGAAACACCTGAGCCAAAAACTTATGCTCCACTTTCTCAGGAACCATATTCTTCAGCAAAGCTTTTAGTTCTTCTACCGTAGTGATTTTCTTTTCTGATCGTGCGTTTTCAATTCTTTGAACTACTTGCTTTGCAACCCGTAACTCCCCATACTCTTTAAATATTCTTTCTAGATCCTCAGTTGCATAAGTATTTACCACTTTAGCAGCAGTTATTTTTCTTTTCTGATCCATCCGCATATCTAGTGGCCCTGAGAAACGAAAAGAGAACCCCCTCTGAGGAACATCGAATTGATGAAAAGAAACACCTAAATCCGCCAACACCCCATCTACAGGAATTACGTTATACATCCGCAGAAAATTCTTAAGAAAAGAAAAGTTTTGATTGATCAATGAAAAACGATCATCCTCTAACCGGTTCTGTTCTGCATCAGGGTCCTGATCAAAAGCAAACAGCCTTCCGTTTAGGGAAAGCCGTTTCAGTATTTCTTTGGAGTGGCCGCCACCGCCAAATGTAACATCTACATAACGACCATCTGCAACCATAGCTAAACCATCAACGCTTTCTTGTAGCAAAGCAGGATTATGATACTCCATCGTCACCTCCATTTTGAATGTTCCGATTTCCACCCATCACCTCTTCCGCAAGATTTGCAAAATCATCCGGCTCATCTGTCAGCAATCCATCATAGGTGTCTTTATCCCAAATTTCAATTCGATCAGAATAAGCAAACAACACCAACTCTTTTTCTATAGCACTATACTCCTGCAAACGCTTTGGCAACAGAATACGCCCTGTACTATCTAAACTCAACTCAGTAGCTCCTCGATAGAAGTATCGAATAAAGTCTCGATTCTTTTTTACATACTGATTCAACTGATTCACCTCAGCACTGATTCTTTCCCAGTCATTTTTGGGATACAACACCAAGCATCTTTCAAATCCACGATTCACAACAAACGACTCATTCGCCTCGGGACTCAATTGCTTACGCAGACCAGAAGGCACCATCAAGCGGCCCTTCGCATCCAATTTGCAATCAAATTCTCCTATAAAGTTTGTCATAAGTCCTTATTCAATGGGCTTTTCGATGATTAAAGAGTAAAATTATAAATAAATTCCCACATCCTACCACATCTTACCACTTTGTTAATAACTTCTAACTCTAACTCCTAATTATTATTGCATTCTTTGATTTTTCTTTTTGATTATTAGATACTTACAAAAAGTGGCAGAAAATCACCAAGAATGATCTCTTAAGATAATTTGCATCTCCAAATACCACGAAGGCATGTAAAAACTCGAAGCCAGCAACTCACCTTATAAGGTTCTTATTTTAAAATAACTAGCTTTATATTTAATTTATTAGATAACTTTTCGAACGGTATTCGTTAAAAACTAATTACGCCTCTAAATACTAGACTTGCGGATTTCGCTATATTTGAATTTATGAGTAGCGAGCATTACACACTGAAAGAAGACAAATTCGAATATCTTGAAAAGGGAGAAGGACACACTCTTCTTGTTTTACATGGACTTTTTGGCGCGTTGAGCAATTTTGCCGACGTAATTGATGGGTTCTCTAAAAACTATCGAGTAATTGTACCAATAATGCCATTATACACAAATCCTCTTTTGAAAACCTCAGTTGGAGGGATGGCTAATTACATTAAAGATTTTGTAGCATATAAAAAACTGGAGAACATCACCCTACTGGGAAATTCATTAGGAGGGCACGTTGCTTTAGTTTGTGCTTTAGATATTCCTGACAAGATCCACTCTATGGTTTTAACTGGAAGCTCTGGATTGTATGAGAATGCTTTTGGCGGTTCTTTCCCAAGAAGAGAAGACAAAGAATATTTACGTCAAAAGATTGCAGTTACTTTTTACGATCAGACAGTAGCAACAGATGAGCTAGTTGATGAAGTTTATAAAATTGTTAATGATCGATCTAAATTGATTCGAATATTAGCCATGGCAAAATCTGCTATTCGACACAACATGGCAAACGATCTTGACAAATTCAAAATGCCAACCTGTTTAATTTGGGGTAAAAATGACAGCATTACACCGCCCGAAGTAGCGGAAGAATTTCACAAACATTTAGACGATTCAGAATTGCATTGGATTGATAAATGTGGACATGCCGCCATGATGGAGCACCCTAAAGAATTCAACCAAATTTTAAATGATTGGTTAAGCCGAAAGATTAGTTATCTTGCGTCAATGAAAGTAACATCCTCTGAATTTGTTATCAGTAACACTGATCTTGCTAAATGCCCGGAACCAAGCATACCTGAATATTCCTTTATTGGCCGCTCTAATGTAGGTAAGTCCTCTTTGATTAACATGGTTTGCGATAGAAAGAAACTTGCTAAGACTTCTCAAACACCTGGAAAAACCCAACTAATTAACCACTTTATCATCAATAAAGAACTCTATTTTGTTGATTTACCAGGCTATGGATTTGCCAAAAGCTCAAAACAAAACAGAAACATTTGGAGTAAGTTCACGCACAATTATTTAAAGACTCGAAAAAACTTACTTTACACTTTTGTTCTAATAGACAGTCGGCTAAAACCACAGAAACCAGACATGGAATTCATGCAATGGCTTGGACAAAACCGAATCCCTTTTGTGATTATCTTCACTAAAATAGACAAACTCTCTAGCTCCGTTCTTAACAAAAACATTACAGCTTACAAAAAAGAATTGCTAAAAACATGGGAAGAACTTCCTATTTCTATTTTAACTTCTTCTACCACGAAATACGGTAAAGAGGAGTTTTGGAAAATTATTGAAGAGACCAACAAGAGTTTTGACCTTTAAATTCTCCAAGCCGAATACCATTTTCGAATCAAAATAGTGCTAAAATATCCATTTGGGGCACTACTAATATGTCAATTTCTTTCTCATATCAACCGAATACTAATTCATAACTACCAAATACTAATTCCCCCTTCTTTTCATATTGATTTTAGCTGACTTTTAAAGAGATAATCATTTACTAATTAATCTCATAATCTTATGAAATCACTACACTATTGTTGGCGACATTCGACACAAGTCTGCCTAACAATTTTCTTTTTCTTATCAACACTGGCGCTAAGTGCAAGCTCTATCAGTGGCTCAACATCCGTCTGCGAAGGGGATATTATTACCTATTCTCATTCCTACACTCCAGGATACACCTATAATTGGGGTGCCACAGGAGGAACTGGAATCGCAACAATTAACACAGGTAGCGGGACTGCCGTATTTACAGTCACTTGGGGCTTAGCAGGCCCGGGCACAATCACTCTTCAAGAGTATTCAGGTCCAACATTGATTGGAAATCATTCCATTAATATTACCATTAATAATGCACCAAACCCAATGATCGTATCGGATTTCGATAGCGATTGTGTCGACCCTCCAGGAAAAGAAGGTCAGCATGTGAGGCCCCCTTCATTTGATTGTGAAACAGTTTGCGAAGACAGCCCTGTAAATTACACAACCAGCTTTGTGTCTGGCAATAGTTATTTATGGACTGTTATTGGAAGCTACAACTCAATATCAGGAGCAACAACAAATTTCGCAACCGTTACTTGGGGCAGCCCAGGACAAGCTTATGTTGTTATTACAGAAACGACACCTTCAGGCTGTACGCAAACAGATACAACTTGTATCATAATTGTAGAGAAACCTAAAGCTGAGTTCAAAGTAGACCAAGGAAACGGAGCCATTTTTTCTTCTCCAAGCAGCTCTTCGGTAAACACCGTTGTTATTTGTAAAGATGCCACAGTATGTTTTGATGACCTTTCTGTAGGTGGAAACAGTTGGTTTTGGGACTTTGGAAACGGCAACACCTCTCAACAGGCAAGCCCTTGTGAAACATTTACAACACCGGGTGTATATTTAGTAAGGCAAATTGTAGAAAACGAGTGCTATTGCACCGATACAAGCTATATTGAAGTAAAAGTAACCAGCCTAGAAGGTCCAGATATTGTTTGTCAAAACGTTATTTGTAGCAATGGAACTTTCATATATGATGCGATCCTTCCAGTACCTTGTTCAGGAGGATTCTACGACTGGTCTATTTCTAACAATGGAACGATTGTTAGTTTAAATGGAACCGGAACTTCAATTTCACCACAAACCGCAAGCGGAACAAATTCTACCTCTATAGGAATTAATTGGGGTTCAGGACCAATTGGCGTAATTAGCCTAAAGCTATCAGGATGCGGAGGCGTTTGTGATCGAATCACTACCGTTAACATTCCGATTATTCCAAACAACCTAGACATTACTGGAGATGAAGTAGTCTGTGTTGGAGACTTTGGTTATTATGAAGTCCCTTGTTTTCCGGGTACTAAGTATAATTGGAAGGTGATCGATCAATCAAATAATGTAGTTGCAACCGGAGGATTTGAGCACGATTTTAACTATCAATTTTTTATAGCCGGATCTTATACCATAACTGTTGACTATACCAACAGTTTCTTAAGTTGTTCCGGAAGCTCATACTCATTCCCAGTTGAAGTACTTCTTCCTTTCTCTTTAAGCGGAGCAAATAAAGCTTGTGAAGGAACTACAACAACTATATCGGGCCCTGGCTCAAGTCAATTAACATGGGAAGTAATCAATCAGAGTGGCACTGTGGTTGCCACTGGAGGAACTGCTAGCTCATACGCTATTCCAACTACTCTGCTTCCTGGATCTTACACCATATCAGCTAAGGATGTAAGCTCTCCTAGAGATTATTGTAACGACTATGCTGTGCATGGAATTACAATTATAGCAAGTCCTCCCGCTCCAACAGTGATTAATGGAGCTATTGAGGTATGTTTAAATGAAGTAAATGTTTACACTGCCAGTCCTACTTCATCTAATTATTATTTAGAGTGGGAAGTAAATAACAATGGATCTGTTACAACTTCTAATGGAAACTCTGTTACAATATCATGGACGGGTGCAACAAAAACAATTACTTTATACCATGTATCTAAAGTAGGTAATTGTAAGTCTACTGGTTATACATTACCTATTATTGATAAGACACCACCTGCTATTATTACTATTGGAGGACCAGCAAATGTGTGTGCAAATACAGATGCTCTAGCACCAAAGATCTACAACACAACAGCAATTTTAGACGGTTACATTTGGTCTATTATTCCAGCAAATGCGGGAAGTGTAGTTGCAGGTCAGGGAACAAATACGATTTCTGTTATCTGGAATAATTGGGGGGGCACTGCAAATGTTCGTTTAACACCAGAAATGTGTAACGTATCCTACTCTTCAATTAATTACCCTGTAGTTGTAGCTGCACCAGTAATGTCTATTGCTGGCCCTGCTACAGTATGTGAAAATAGTGGAGGAAGTTGGAGTGCATCATTTGCTCCTGCAGGAAGCCCTACATTACAAACTTGGAAAATTACTGACATTAACGGAAACATTGTAGCCAATGGGACTGGGAGTACAGCCAATTTCAATTTCTCTAACCTTAGTGGCTCCTTCATTTTAACAATGACAGCAACTAATTGTGTTATTGTTCATACAGAAACCTTTAATATTTTAGTTAACCCAGCTCCAGTTGCAAACCTATCTTATACAGGTGGAATTGGATGTATAGACTTGCAAAATGCGACACTACTATTAAGTGTTCAGGGTGCAGGATCATACAGCTACAACTGGATTCATAATGGCACTCCTTTAGGAAATTTAGGAACAAGTCATGGTATCGGGATGAATCCTCTCGATGCAGGAAATTGGCTCGTAAGAGTTACAAATACGGTTACAGGTTGCTCTTCACAGACAAATATTGTAAGAGCCTCACCTTGTGGCCCGCCACCTCCAATGTGTAATCCGCATCCAAGTACAATTAATTTTAACTCTAATGTTTCTCAAATTGCCCCTTCACCAGGGTGTAATTTCGTGAACTTTAATTCAGGGTTTACAGGTATGACTCCAACTTCATATCTTTGGGATTTTGCTGGATTAGCTACGGCTTCAGGCCCTAATCCAAACTTTATTTTCCCAGCAAGTGGAGTATACCCAGTAACTGTAATAGCTTCATATGGAGGTGGATTTTGCGATAAATCTGTCACTATTGATGTTATTGTTCCTATAATAACAGATTTTGAAATTAACATTAGTTGTGCTGGAGGTTCAGTGTTAAACGTTGACCTTATCAATACAACAGATGTAATTTTTGGACCATTAAACGCTGCCAATTACAACTTTAACTGGTCAGTAATAGATGTTTCAGGACCAATCACTGTTGCTAGTTCAATAAATCAGGACTTTATTGGAGTTACAGGATTAGTGGGCGGAACTACTTACGACGTAGTATTAGTTGTAACTAGAATAGCCACAGGAGACGTTTGTACGTATACTGAGACATTTGTAATGCCTGAAAATGCTGCGGCTAACTTTAACATTATAAACCCTACAGTTTGTGAAGGAAATCCAGTTACATTTAATGATGCCTCTTCAGGTAACATTATTCGAAGAGAGTGGATGTTTGGTGATCTACCTTTATCTACAATTTTAACAACGAACCCTGAGAAAACCTATACAGTCCCGGGTATTTACAATGTTACATTGGAAGTAACGGATGAGTACGGGTGTGTTAATACAAGCGCAGCTCAGCAAGTAGATGTAAAAGCCAATGCTATTGCGGGTAACATCTCTATTAGTCCTGCACAACCAATGTGTCCAGGTTTAACAGCTACAATCTTATTTAACCATACAGGTTCAGGTTATGCCCCATTCTCTTATTTATGGAGCGATAATACTACAGCAATATCAACCAGTTCGATGCAAACATCTACACATTACCTAGGTGTAACCGACAATGTTGGATGTTTTGCAAGCTTTGGCCCTGCAACAGTTGAAGTAGTTGAAATACCATTAGCAGTTATTACTGGAGAAGATGAATATTGCGTTGGAGATGAGATCAGCTTAGTATGCAACTATGGTAGTTCTTATACCTACAATTGGTTCAAATTTATGGCAGGAACTGGCAGTTATGTTGCTGCAGGAAGTGGAACTGATTTAAACATAGCTTCTGCTCCCGTAGGAACTCACCTATTCAAAGTAGAGTTAGTTGCTTCAGGCTGTATAAAAGAGTCGTTAGTATTTACAGTTGTTGTACACCCTAATCCGGTTGCTCCAATCATTACTACTAACCCAACTCCAGCATGCCCCGATTCGCCTGTTTTATTAACCGCGACAAATGCTGCTGCGTTTAATTACGTTACTTGGAGTACAGGAGATGTTAGTCCAACTACTTACGCCAACACTTCTGGTGTATATTATGCAGTAGGAACTGATGCAAATGGTTGTTCAAACTATAGTTCAACGAATGTATTTGAGCTACCTGATTTCTGCAGTTTCATGTGCGGTTGTTATTCTGATTGTATCGATCAAAGTGGAACGTACAATTTCCCAGGAATTCTAGGAAATTTTGCTCAATGGAGATGGGAACAATTCATCGGTGGTAGCTGGGTTCCGGGCCTTTCAGGAACAGGAACTGTTTCAGATTTCGTGGCTACCGGTCCAGGAACCTATACCATAAGACTATATGTTAAAACTTATGATGGTTGTGACGGATATTCTTGTGAAACTGACTTAACACTCGTTCCTTGTAATTCTGAACCTTGCGAAGGGAAAGCATATATGAAATACATCAAGTGCTATGAAGATTCAGACTTAGGAGCTAGCTATCGTTTTGATTTAGTAGTTGACTTTGCTGCTTTTGGAGCTCCTTGTAATAAGTTCACTTACACTATTGTTCCACCATCAGGAAGCATTCCTCCAGGTTATTTAAATCCTGCACCTTATATTAATCCTTACGGTGACAATATAACTGGTGTATGGAATACAGGAGTATCCTATTTCCCAGGTGGAGTAATTTGTTTTGACATAATCATTACAAATGAATGTGATTCATCGACTTGTATGTTTACTGTATGTTTTGATGTAGAACCTTGTGGCAAACCAGATGCTCAAGGAGATATTCCTAACAGCAGAAGACGTTTAAAAAATGGATCGAATGACTTAAATGGAGGCGTTCAATTCTATCCTAATCCGACAACAGGCATGTTGAAAATAAAAGCTCCTGAAAAAGGAAATTATCAAATTACCATTTTTGATATTTCCGGTCAGGTTGTTTTCAAACACAACATTCTTATCGAAGCTGATAGGGTTGCTGAATTTAATCTTATAAACCTTCCTGTTGGAGCATACAGTGTTCAATGCATAGGGAATGAAATGATTAAAACAGAGCGTTTAATCATTATCAAAGAGTAAAATAACTCGTAAAACTCTAATTAAAGGGGGCGTTTCGCCCCCTTTTTTTACTTTTAAATTATATTATTTCTCTCAAGAAGCTAGCAAACTCTTAGCTTCAGAGCAATAGTTCTCAGCTACAAATGAAATTTTATCTTTTATTAATCTCAACGTATTGACAAACGATCTATTCCTTAGTAATTTAGGCACCATAGGGCATTAGTTGTATCTTCTTTATTAACCCCTCAATGCCCAACAAGAAATTTAACCTGATCTCTTCTCTAACCAAAAGGAAAGTTTCACCTCGCACATCTTATATTTTTTTCACTTCACTACTTTATGTAGCACTTAAGGATTTTTAAATATCAAGCTAGCTATGAATGCAATTATAATAGAGAATACGAAGGAAGAGCAAAACTGTCTCTGCAAGCTAATACGCCTCTTTTGCCCAAACGTCACCATTATAGGATGCGCCAATACTGTTGAAGAAGGAATTCACCTTATTCACTCGAGCGACCCTGACTTAGTTTTTGTAGATTCACATATTCCTAATAAAGATGAGATCAACCTTATTCCAGAAAAATCACAGCGGAAGTTTCACACCGTATTTATTTCTGACTTGAACGACAAAGATGCACAAGTCCAAAAACACAATAGATTAAATTATTTACTCAAGCCAATTCACCCTGATTCTCTTAAAGAGTGTGTTAAGATGGTTCGACAAAAATTAAAAGCTCAACTCTACCCCAACTATAAATCGACCTCATCCCAAAATAAAAAGGGTCCTTTTGAAAGAATCGGCATCCCAACCGGAAATGGAGTAAAGTACCTTGCGCTTAAGAGTATTTTGTATTTGAGAGCAAGAGACAATTATACTGAGATTATTCTTGAAAATGCGAAACCTATTTTAATCTCTAAATCATTAAAATCATTCGAAGAATTGCTCCTCAGAACTTCTTTTACCAGAGCTCACCAGAGCTTTCTGGTAAATTTAAAAAAGGTCATTGAACTTCAGAGAGTAGATGGAGGACTTCTATTGCTTCAAAACAATCACAAAATTCCAATTAGTAGATCAAAAAAAGATCTAATCAAAAGGAAATTAAATGAAACCTGGCAATTAGTTTAATTTCTTATTCTCCTTGTGTCGAGTTGAATCTCGCTTTGTCTTTTTATCTAAGTTCTTTTTTAGTGCAGTTTGTAAATCAACCCCTGTTTGATTTGCCAAACAGATAATGACGAATAACACATCCGCCAATTCATCTCCTAAATCTTTACCTTTATCACTCTCTTTTTCAGACTGTTCTCCATATCGTCTCGCAATGATTCGAGCTACCTCACCAACCTCTTCGGTCAATTGGGCCATGTTCGTTAATTCATTAAAATAACGAACACCATATTCATTAATCCAATTATCCACGGTTTTTTGCGCTTGCTCTATGGTCATTATTTTTTATTTTTGCTATCCAAAACAATCGTAACCGGCCCATCATTTAGGAGGCTCACTTGCATATCGGCTCCAAACTTTCCAGATTGAATATTAACTCCTAACTGATTTGACAACTCGGCTTTCATTTTCTCATACATCTCATTCGAAAAACCTGGCTTTGCAGCTTTTATAAAAGAAGGTCTGTTTCCTTTCCTTGTAGAAGCATGCAAAGTAAATTGAGAAACAAGTAAGATCTCTCCATTGACCTCTTGCAAAGAAAGATTCATATACCCCTCTTCGTCCGAAAAAATTCTCATGTTCACTATTTTCCTACTCAACCAATCAACATCCTCTTGTGTGTCGAACTCCTCAATCCCTAGCAGTACCAAAAAACCCTTTTGAACTGCTCCTACAATAGCCCCGTCTACTTCTACTTTCGAATGTTTAACACGTTGAATAACTACTTTCATAATGATAGCTTAACCTCTAATTCCTTTCGCTCGATGGTGGTCTCTCTCATCATCGTTATAAATTGAAAGATAATTCTCATATCTACTTTTGGGGATTTCACCACTCTCAACTGCTTTTTTAATCGCACAATGTGGTTCATTAATATGAACGCAATTATTGAACTTACATTCATGCATTCTCTTTCGCATTTCAGGAAAATAATGCGATAACACCTCATTTTCTAATTCCACAGTACCAAAACCTTTTATCCCAGGCGTGTCAATTATTTTTCCCCCAAAAGGCAGCTCAAATAATTCAGCAAAAGTGGTTGTATGTTTCCCAGTCTTATGGTATTCTGAGATTTCATTCACTCTCAACTTAAAATTTTCATCCAACGAATTCACCAATGTACTCTTGCCTACACCTGAATGACCTGAAAAAATAGAAGTCTTTCCTTTCATTTTTTCAATTAGATGATCTATTCCTGTTTTTTGCTCTGCTGAAACGCTTAGTTGCTCATAACCTGCCAAATCATAAATCGATTGCCATCGTTCTAATTCTTTTTTCTGAGCCTCGCTTGCATATAAATCCATTTTATTGTACACCAAAACTGCAGGAATTCTATATGCTTCAGCTCCGGCTAAGAAACGGTCGATAAAACCTAAAGTAGTTATTGGGCTATCAATTGTAATTACCAAAAAAAGCTGATCTATATTCGCTGCAATGATTTGAATCTGTTTAGAAAGATTAATTGACCGTCTCACGATGTAATTCTTTCGATCTTCTATCGTATGAATTACTCCTTCTTCACCCTCCATCTGAAATCGGACAAAATCTCCTACAGCAACAGGATTTGTACTTTTTAACCCTTTCAAACGAAACTTCCCTTTTAAGCGAGCGTTAATACGCTCTTTCTCTTCTGTTTCCACTTCATACCAACTTCCAGTTGATTTAACAATTAAGCCTTTCAAGTCCTCCATAATTCAGTGGTTAAATTTAGTAATTTCGAGCTGCATTACAGAAGAATAAAAGATGTCAATTGTTGTAGAAAATGTCACCAAACTATACGGAGAACAAAAAGCGCTCGATAATGTCAGCTTCAACATTCAACCTGGCGAGATTGTTGGATTTTTAGGGCCAAATGGCGCGGGAAAATCTACAATGATGAAGATCATTACAGGATTTATTCCAGCAAATGAAGGAAAAACTGAGGTTTGTAATTTAGACGTTACTGTTCACCCTTTAAAAACGAAACATAAAATTGGATATTTAGCAGAGCAAAATCCGCTTTATTACGACATGTATGTTAGAGAATACCTAAGCTTTATTGCTGGTGTATTCAAACTAAAAAATAACAAAGAAATTATCAATTCTATTATTAAAACTGTTGGGTTAAGCTTAGAACAGAACAAAAAGATTGGAGCGCTTTCCAAAGGATATAAACAGAGGGTTGGTTTAGCTCAGGCTCTTTTACACGACCCCGAAGTTTTAATTCTTGATGAACCTACCACAGGTCTTGATCCGAATCAGCTAGAAGAGATTAGAAATCTTATCAAGAAAATTGGGTCTCAAAAAACAGTTATGCTTTCAACTCACATTATGCAAGAGGTAGAGGCTATTTGCGATCGTGTTATCATTATTAATAAAGGTAAAATTGTTGCCAACGATAAAACTGAGAATTTAGCTAATATCTTTAATAAGAAAACGGTCATAAAGATTGAGTTCGAATCTAAGATCAATGAAAAGCAGTTAAGAAGCATTGATGGTGTATTGAAAATAGAGCACGATGGGGAGAATCAATACTTAATTCAGAGTAAAACGAATATTGATATTCGAAATAATTTGTTCCAATTTGCAATAGACCAGAATACAAGTGTTTTAACACTTCAAAAAGAAGAGTTAAAACTTGAAGATATTTTCAAACAATTAACCACACAAGAAACTTAAAAATTCATAGTACATTCTTATATCAATTCGTACTTTAGCCATCCGAAAAATAAAACTAGAATATATGTCATATTTATTTACATCAGAGTCAGTATCAGAAGGGCACCCAGACAAGGTTGCTGATCAAATTTCCGATGCTTTAATCGATAATTTCTTAGCATTCGATAAAGATTCAAAAGTAGCGTGCGAAACGCTAGTAACAACTGGGCAAGTCGTTCTTGCAGGAGAAGTTAAATCAAAGGCTTATTTAGACGTTCAGATAATCGCAAGAGACGTAACCAACAAAATTGGTTATGACAAGAGTGAGTACATGTTTGACGGTAACAGTTGTGGAGTATTTTCTGCAATTCATGAACAGTCCCCTGATATTAATCAAGGAGTTGAAAGAGCTGATAAGGAAGAACAAGGAGCAGGAGATCAAGGAATGATGTTTGGTTATGCTTCTAATGAAACAGCGAACTACATGCCGCTTCCACTTGAGATTTCTCATCTTTTATTAAAAGAGATGGCGAAAATGAGAAGAGAAAACAATGAGATTACTTACTTAAGACCAGATTCTAAGTCACAAGTTACTATCGAATATGATGATAACAATAAACCAATTAGAATCGAAGCAATCGTGATCTCAACTCAACATGACGATTTTGATACAGAAGCTAACATGTTAGCGAAGATCAAAAAAGACATGATTGAAATCTTAATCCCTAGAGTAAAGACTCTTTTACCAGCGGAAATTCAAGCATTGTTTGATGATCAAATTACTTACCACATTAATCCGACTGGAATATTTGTGATTGGTGGACCTCATGGAGATACTGGACTCACAGGGCGTAAGATTATAGTTGATACTTACGGTGGGAAAGGTGCTCACGGTGGTGGTGCATTTTCAGGAAAAGACCCAAGTAAAGTAGATCGTTCCGGTGCATACGCAACAAGACACATTGCTAAAAACTTAGTAGCTGCAGGCTTAGCTGACGAAGCTTTAGTACAAGTAGCATATGCTATTGGTGTTGCTAAACCTATGGGACTTTATGTAAACACCTATGGAACTTCTAAGATTGATATGACAGATGGACAAATTGCTGAAAAGTTAGTGGACATTTTTGATATGAGACCTTATGCTATTGAAACTCGTTTCCAATTAAGAACTCCTATCTATTCTGAAACTGCTGCTTATGGTCACATGGGAAGAGAATGCAAAGAAGTTGAAAAAACTTTTGTATCTCCAAATGGCGACAAAGTAAATATGACAGTTAAATTGTTCCCGTGGGAAGAATTAAACTATGTAGATCAAATTAAAACAAGCTTCGGTCTTTAAGAGTCGAAAACTTTAACATAAAAAAACCTCTGTTTCTTTTGAAACAGAGGTTTTTTATGTTAATCTCTTTTTATTTCTCTCTAAAAAACAGTTGCATCGGAACACCGCAAAAGTCAAAGTGCTCTCTCAATCTGTTTTCAATATACCTCTTGTAGGGTTCCTTTATGTATTTAGGGTGATTGCAATAAAAGGCAAAAGTTGGCTTATGAGTTGGCAACATAGTTACATACTTAACCTTTACATATTTCCCTTTCACTGAAGGTGGTGGATTGTTCTCAAAAATTGGCAGCATCACATCATTCAACTTTGAAGTACTAATCTTCTTTATCCTATTTTGAAATACTTTAACCGCAGTTTCCAACACATCATAAATCCGCTGCTTTTCATTTACAGAAGTAAAAATAATCGGCACATCTGTAAAAGGAGATATTTTTTGGACAATTTGCCCCTTAAAATCTCTCATGGTATTTGAGGATTTATCTTCAATTAAATCCCATTTATTCACCATAATGACAAGCCCCTTTTTATTCTTGATTGCCAGACTAAAGATATTCATGTCCTGCGCCATCATACCTTCATGCGCTTCAATAAGCAATACGCATACATCTGCATTTTCAATTGCTCGAATAGAACGCATGACAGAATAAAACTCGATATCATCTTCTACTTTGCTCTTCTTTCGAAGACCAGCTGCATCCGTTAAAATAAAATCGAAGCCATAAGAATTATAGCGGGTTCCAACAGCATCTCTTGTTGTTCCTGCTGTTGGAGTTACTATATTTCTTTCCTCCCCGATTAAGGTATTTATGAAAGATGATTTCCCAACATTTGGTCGACCCACAATTGCAATTCTAGGAATATCTGATTCTATTTCTTCTTCTGGTTCTCCAAAACAACCAATTACCTCGTCCAATAAATCTCCTGTTCCACTTCCATTGATACTTGAAATATTGTGTACTTCTCCAAGTCCAAAAGAGTAGAATTCAGCGGCATCTGCAATTCTAGCATGATTATCTACCTTATTGGCAACAACCAAAATCTTTTTCTTTGATTTTCTCAATAAGTTAGCAACAGCATTATCTAAATCTGTAATCCCAACAGCAGCATCAACAACAAATAGGATGAGATTTGCTTCCTCTAACGCAATTATTACTTGCTTCCGAATCTCACCTTCAAACTCATCATCAGAACCTCTTACATATCCTCCGGTATCTACTACAGAAAACTCATGTCTTCCCCAAGTAGTCTTACCATATTGTCTATCTCTGGTTACACCACTAGATTCATCAACAATCGCTTTCCTACTTTCAGTTAAACGATTAAAAAGAGTAGACTTTCCTACATTAGGACGTCCTACTATTGCAACTATATTCTTCATAATTCACTATAAATAACCGAAACGCTTGAGTTGTTTCTCATCATTCCGCCAATCTTTATTCACTTTTACAAACAGTTCTAGATAAATCTGCTTTCCAAAAAACGTTTCTAAATCTTTTCGAGCTAAGGAGCCGACAAGCTTTAACTTTGTGCCTCCTTTCCCAATAATAATACCTTTTTGACTTTCTCTAGACACATAAATCACCGCTCGAATCCGAATGATATCATCTCCTTCTTTAAACGATTCAACAGCAACTTCAGTAGAATAAGGAATTTCCTGTTCATACTGCATCAAAATCTTTTCTCTTACTTTCTCCTCTACGAAAAAACGCTCTGTTTTATCCGTCAAACTATCTTTTGGGTAATAAGGTGGATTTTCAGGAAGAGAACTTACAATCTTTGCTTTTAGCACATCCACATTAAAGGAGTGTAATGCCGAAATAGGAAGAATGGTCGCTTTGGGTAATTGTTCGTGCCAGTGAGTCATTTGTCCTTCCAATTTTTCTTGATCTGAAAGGTCAATCTTATTCAGTAAAGCAATTACTGGAAGTTTGGTATTTGATAAAAACGAAATCAATTTCTCATCCTTTAATTCCTTTTGTCCGCACTCTAACATTAAAAGAATCAAATCTGCATCTTTTAATGAAGAATAAACGAACTTCATCATGCCCTCTTGTAACTTATATGCAGGATCAATAATACCAGGAGTATCTGAATAAACAATCTGGTAATCTTCCTCATTCACAATCCCAAGAATCCTATGACGTGTTGTTTGAGCCTTTGCCGTTATAATAGACAGTTGCTCTCCTACTAATTGGTTCATTAAAGTAGATTTACCTACGTTAGGATGACCAATAATATTTACGAAACCTGCCTTATGTGCCATGAATTAAATTGAGAGTGCAAAGAAACGAATTCTTTATAGGATAATGTGCAATATCCCTTCGTGGTGTGAATCTAATTCTAGTTCGTTCTACATTTATATTTATTCATCATATATCTAAGAGAACTCATTGAATAAAAACAAAAAAGCCTCAGATTTCTCTGAAGCCTTTC
>JAESST010000312.1 GCA_016763995.1 Flavobacteriales bacterium
AAAATGGTACATGGGCTCATGGAGTCCCACCTCATTTTTTGATGGGTTTGTAGAGGTAATACTTTTCGAAGCCGGTTCCCCAGATTCCTTGAGTTGCCTCCGCAAGCGGGCGAAACCGATAACCATGATGATGTAATTTCTGAAGGGGTTCACTCAAAAGAAATAAGGCTTTCGACAAATCGCCAAAGAAACGCAACGCCCTCAAGATCATCTCCTCTTCACTGATGCCTCTAATAATACAACGTCATATTTCAGTCTGGATAATACCAAGGCTGTAATCGCACCTGCAGGTCCTCCACCAATGACAAGCACTCGTTTCATTAGCGATTGAAAAAGTTATGATCCATTCGGAAGTTGGGAATAAATATTTTTTCATCATCATCATCGGTTATGAATTCCAATGGTTTCAGTAACCACTTCTGTTGCTCATCATTGTTCTCTCCAAACTTAGGAGCCACATCTACAGGCTTGGTAGCTTTTCTTGCAGTCTTAGCACGCATATTTGTAGCCTTTTTGTTAGCTTCATTTCGTTTAGCGAAGCCATCAAGGCGATCGTGTTGAAACATTTCGTTAGCTTGCTTTGGAGTTAAATCTCCTTCGGCAACACGAACCTGTAAAAAGGTAGGTTCGTTTTTACTAAATTGTGGAGCGCGCTGTTGTTCAACCCATAACACTGGGGGTATCAATTTATTTAAACCTTTGGTATCGATTTTTTTAGCTGCAACGATACCTAAACCAGACCACTGGCTAACCATTGTAGTAAGACGAGAGACGACATCTTTATTATCTAAATCTCTCATCCAATATTTTCTAAAATTGAAATGTTTATCCTTTTGAAATTGGCTATGAGGATTGTCAGCCATCTTAGCTGTCAATCTAGACACCGATTCTTCACTAATAACACCTTGTGGAGCTCTAGGGGCCCATAGGGTAGGAAGAGGTAAAAAAGTAGATGTATCATACCCTCCACCGCAACTTGCAGCATCCGCCTGCCAGGGAACTCCCATCCATCTTGTTAGTGTACCCGGGCCGTTATAATGCACAGGGCCGTAGGCTGCCATCGCTCGTTCCGGACTTAATACCGGACCGTAATAATCTTTTACTTCAACGTCCTCTTCTGTGCCATCTACTAACTCTTTTTTCACCTTGCCGTTCACTCTCACTTTACCATCCTCGTCTACTACATTCATGCGAAAACAAGCAAGCGAGCCATCTGTAGGTGCAGCCTTCCACATTTGCTCAACTCTAAAATTCCATGTGACTTCTATACCTGGTCGAAACACTCCCCCAAGACATTCTTCAAGTGCTGCTTCATCTAAAGCGCTGGGCTGCTTATTTAAGTCAATATCTTGAATTGGATCTGTAATAGATTTTGTCGGTAATGGGAAGTTTGATTCAGGTGAAGGTAACTTTTTCATATCCTGCTTAAAATTGCCCTTTAACCATTGCTGCAACCAATAATACTGAGTTGGAGTAATCCATAAGTTGTTATTCGGCTCACCGCTAAAATCACGTAAGGCATCTCCATAATTTGCTGGAATCTGAGTAGGGTCAAACTCTTCAGTATTAGGGTTTCTAAACCAATTGAATATTTTCTTTTTAAACTCAGTATTACCTTTCTCAGCTAACTTCTTGAACACCTCAGGATCAGTAAAATTACACGGAGAGCCTTGTCCAAATAGCATATAAATTCCTTCGTTCATCCATTGAGCTTCACTCATTGCCTTGAACATAGGCCAAATATTTTCTTTAAAAGAAGGAGTTTCAGGTCGTAGTAATCCCCCTTTCTTCTTTTTATAGTAAACATCTTTAACCACATCTAACATTGTTACCATACCATATAGACCTTGTCCATAATTTGGAGGAACAACCACAACCATTGAGGGTTCGGCTGTAAAGGTTTGTTTTCGAGGGGAGCCTTCTTTAATGGTTATTTTTGCTCGAACGGTACCATCAGAAGTATCATCATACCAACCATAATTATTTGCAAAATGGTGAGGAGGGTTATTATGAATAACAGTATCAGCTAAGCCTTTTCCTCCAATTACAACCAATCGTCCTTTATCATCAGTGAGCAGCTTACCAAGTGTTACAGGTGTTTGCATAAATTTTCCTTTTAACGGACTAGAAGACTGTCCAAGACCTTTAATCGTTTTATTACCCGGGTCAATAACCAGAGCGGCTCTTTCCGGTCCGTTTCTATAAGCCACTCCACCGAAAGACTTATTGCGTTGTGTGGTTGCGATAGCCAGTTTTTTTGTGTTGGGATATTCAGTCTCAGAACGCTCGTTGAGATCAAGAGGGTTGATATATTCATACCAAGCTCCTTTACGATTAGCTAAATGAACAGACCATTCTATCTCCACTTCAACTCCTGACTTGTTGATGTCATCATTAATTTCGGCAACAACCTTTCCATCTTTATCTAAGCCAAAAACCCGAAATCGAGCTCCTTGCTTTTTAATGCGACCTTTTGAATCTTTATACTCTATTAGATTTGATTTGACCGGAACACGAGGATCAGCGGGTCGCCCTGGCACTTCAGGTGCATAATACCATTCATCAGAGTTCCCGAGTCGGGATACACCTACGGCTGGATGTATTACATAGCGTTGAATAGTGTTTAGCTTAGTAGTAGCTTTCATATAATTGATTATTTAGTAAAATTGGTAAGTTTCTTTCTTTATTAAATCTAAATATACATATAATTTATTGGTTAATAGATAGTTGTGTTTTGTTGAGTCTGTGCTATGAAATACATCGAATCCTTTAATAATCTTTGGAAAGTAAACTGGACAAAAACTTAGAGAATTTTCCAAGAACCGAACTCAGGTTTATAGTAGATCGTTTAAATGAAGTTTGGCTAAGTGGTATCAGCTCTATCAAAACAGCTAAAAAATGGGAATATCCAGCAATAACCTTTTTGTCCTTTTTTTTGGTTTAAAGGCTTAGTATTTGGGTTGGTTTTGTTGATTAGGGCATCGAAGTCAAAAATGGAACTTAAGCTTCGAACTTAAAAGAACAATTCATAGCTATACAAATAGGAAGGTATTATAGTAAGATAGAATAATAAAAACTGAAGCAAAGGATTTGCTTTCAATTGTTCTAGAAAACAATAGGGATAAAGTATTAATTCTAAGCCCTACAAAAATTAACTTTTCTACCATTGAGTTTGAAATAAGAGCTAGCCTAGAAAGGCTTATTTGAACTAATTTTTAGCTTAATTATTGGCTTGTGCAACGCTTATTAGTGTTATATGCTTTTTTAATTTCATTATACCGATTATCATTTATAGAAACTTTTTTCAACTAGCTGAACTTCAATTTTCATTTATAACTCTTTTAACTTTTCTGCTAGCATATCTCCATCAATTATTAATTTAATGGGATATCTACATATTTATCACCACCTGAAATAGAAAGTGAGTTCAAATTACTCAAAGAAACTCCTACACCGTTGCAACTGCCATCTGCTGAGATACCGCTAGTACCAATGCATATTTTTCCTAATTTACATTTGGTATTGTCTTCTTCTATATTCTCGTCCTCTTCTTCCTTTTTTGTAGAAGTACTGTAACTTTTTCCATTTTTTGAGGCACTTACTATTATTACTCTATCGGATACTAGCGTTAGAGATAATCCGTTTAACCCAATTGTTAAACTTAGGTCTCCTTTTCTACTCACGCATATAGTGGTAGAGGTGTTAAATGCTGTATGATTTTTGGTTAATATTTTTTCAACTGTATTTACAGTTTTATTAGCATTTAGTATTACGGTTGCACCTTCGGTTGTAAAACTAATTTTGGAGCCTGAAGTTACTCCCAAAAATTTCTCTAATTTTTTTAATGCACTTTTGGAATTACGCCCAAATAACCCATCTATTTTCCCTTCATAGAAGCCAAACTTTTTAAGTACATATTGCATCTTTATTTCAAAGCTCCGTTGCATGCCTCTTGTGCCAAAATTTCTACCATATGATTTATATCTATTTGGGTGATATTGAATCTCCTTTACTGATCCAACGTTTCCGAATTGAATGTCATAGAACTCTTTAAGTAATTTTTCAGCTTCTTTAGGATTGGTCTTTTTTGCCAAATTTTTGTTATAAATCTCAACATTCTTTTTTTTCACATAGGGGGCAATCTCAACCTTTAAATGAGTCGATTTTTTTCTTTTCAATATTTCTGCATAGCTCTCCTTAAAGTATCTATTAATTTCAGAATAACTACTCCTATTATAACTTGGATATATAACTAAAAAATCATCAAACTTACTACTCACCGAAATGTGTTTGGGGTATTGCTTGCTTACTACTTTACCTACATCATATGCTTCATCCCAATATTTTAAAAATGCTCTTAATGCCTGACTTTGGGCATTTACATTCACGCTCACCAAGCATGTAATCATAAAAATGAATATCGTTTTTATCATGTTTTTTTTGTTTACAGTTTTTCAAATAATTTCTTCCACAACGTATAACTCAATTTGCTAGCAGTTCCTCAGTGAATGTCACTTATTTTACCTTCTGATAAGTCTAAGTCTGCAATTACCGAAATAGGGGCAGAGCCACCAAGCTCGTGTAGAGTTTCTTCAGAATTGGATTAAAAAGCTCATAAAATTTAGATTCTATCATTTTATATGTTTTTGAATTGCATATAAGGGGGAATCTGTGTAATAAGCCCTATTTGTTATTGTAAATATAATTTAAATCAATGAGTTAATATTTTGAGAGAGATTTTATTGGATTAGCTTATTAGTCTAATAAAGTTTGATATTACTTGATAAATAGAGTGAAAATACATGTTTAAGCCCTTTGTATTGGGCTTGGTTTTGTTCATAGGGAATCGAAGTCAAGATGGAACTTAAGCTTCGAAGCTAAAAGAGTAATTCATAGCTAAATCAGGAGAAATAAATAGTTCCATAATATTACTAAGTGTCAATCCGTTAATTGGTACATTTATTTTAGCACCATGTGGAGTTAATGTTTGACTCTTAATCTGTTAAGCGTTATTGTAATTAATATTCTTTTACTTTAACAACTCGGTATTAAAATGAAATGTACTTATGGGTAAGTACAGAGTTGCCGTTGGTGACATTGTTAAATATTAACCCAGCATAATCAATGTTAAAGTTGTGGGTATTCTTAAATGTATTTCTGTAAAGTAATTGTCCGGTAAGTGAATAAATATTGAGGGTTGATTCTAAATTATTTTTTGTTTCTACTAGCCCTCTATTATTATAAAATTTAATACTAATATTTTGATCTAAACCAACTGTCTTATCTACAGCTGTCATGTTAGGGAAAACATATTCTGAAGTTCCTATTCCCCAATGAATGGTATCGGGATGAAGATCAGACCCTACCAGGTGTACATGATACAAAGTATCATTTAGTATTGTGTCAATTTGAGCCAAATCATAACCCCAATACCATAATCTAAGCCTATTACCATCCATTAATGGAGTTGCACCCAATAACTGAGATAAATAATTACCATCTGTCCATGTAAAATCACTACTAATGTGTATAGCGCTTGTGTCATGATACCATTTATTAATATCTCCATACGATTTGAATTGATGTAAGCCAACTTGATTCCAATCATTATAAGTATCTGAACGTACAAGGTCGGTAAAAAGATAGATGGTGTCTCCCACTAGCGTAGCGTCAGGAGTACTCAATCCTAAATATCCGTCATTAACAGGATAAACATCTCTAGGAATAGTAACTACTTGGCTTGTGTCAAAAAAGGAATTACCATCTATACTGCGAACAAGTCCAATACTTACATTTCCAACATTTGAAATTGCTGTATAGAATAAATACAAGGTATCATTTTTAACTAAAGCTCCAGGTTCGGCAACAATTTCACTCATCCAATTAACTGAAGAATCAGGTTCTAGTATCTGAGTGCTATCCATGGTCCAGTTGATACCATTTAGAGAAGTAGCATGGGATATTTTAAATTGAAAAGGAATATTTTGAAGATAGACTGTATTATACATATGGTATTCTCCTTTGAAGAAAACAACATTTGGTGTTTCTAAACCACCTTCGTAAAAAGTTCCATTAACTGGTTCAAAAACTGGTGTAGACGGATTCATTCCCCATGAATAACCGTCTAATGAGGTGAATCGGTAAATACTAATTGGTTGAGGAGTAGCGATTCCTCCATGCATTGCTGATGCATACATAATGTATTCATTGTTCACTTTTAAAACAGTTGGATCAGCCCATGAACCTACAATAAAGTCATTCCAATCAATTATTGGACCTGGGGAGTAGGGTACAAATTTTGGAAAGAAACTCGTATCAATTACCTGTGAGTAAAGAGGTGTAACTGTGATCATTATCAAAATAATTATTGCTATTTTTTTCATAATTATATTTTTCTAATGCCCGTTAAGGCAGACGGCTTACAAAGTTAAAGTCACATGTTTAACACTATATTTCGAATCAGTCTTAATTGATATTTGTTTGTCTCTAATTTTCTATTCGTTAAAGTAACCTAAAGATACGTCTCTATAAAATACTCTCCAAATTGCGTTTTTGTTAATAATGTCACAGGGTCTCAAACCAATCGGGGTGAGGGCTAGAGATGTTAAATGACTGACATAATTCTGAGATACTGTACTTCTGAGTTAACCATTCATGAATGAATTTTACTTTTTGTTCCATTTTTGTTTTTACTTTCCAGACCATGATAAATTACTTTTTTAAGCAATTTAATGAATCTTAAAAGTGTAAGCTATGTCTCTTTACCGTACCTAAATGGAGCCTAACGTTAATATAAGAATAGTAGCGAATTTAAAAAAACATCTTTTTGGCTTTAATACAGAATATTATAAAAAATAATAGCGATTTGGATGATGCACCCAAACCGCTATTATCTTTTATAATAGTTTATTTACTTTTTCATATTTTCAAATACTTTTCTCCATTCTGAAGCATCATAGATTAAATGTGATTCTTGAATCTTTCCATTTTCTACTCTAAACCATTCATTGCCAGTAGATTCTTCTAGCCCTTTAATAGACGATTTAAATACATAATTAACAGCCACCCAATTACCACTTACAGCTAATTTTTTAATTTCAACTCCAGTAAGTACGTTTGCCAACTCGTTTATTGACTCAATAAATTCAATTTTAGAATTATCATTGCCTGTAGGGCTAGTAAAATGATAATCATCTGTCAATAAAGCCAATGATTCTCCAATTTTTGATGAATCGTTAAAGCCGTTTAAGAATTTTGTAACAATAACTTCTTTTGTCATAATAGTTTGATTTTCTTGAGCATTGACGCTAATTGAGAACATTGTAATTACTGTTAGTAATGCGTGTTTAATTAATCTCATAATTTAATTTTATATTTATAATGAGACAAAATTCCAAATCTTAGCCGGTATTAATCTTGGTAAATACCAAGATTTTAAATTATGATGGTATTGATTAATCTGCTGAAGTTGGTAGGGTCAATTCTTAAATATGAAGCAATATCCTTCTGAGGAACCATATTTATCAAATGTGGACTCCTCTTTACAAAATTTTTAAATCGCGTTTCTATATTAAAGG
>JAESST010000313.1 GCA_016763995.1 Flavobacteriales bacterium
AGCTATATTTTTTAGCTTATACAGCGTAATACAACTATGGAGAAGCTGTATTACATTTAAAAGAATCGATTTGTTTGATTGGAATTACTCCTTTATGAACTTAGCAGTATATACAGCTTGTTTCGTTTGTATGTTCAGAATGTAAGTTCCTTTAGCAAGTTTATCAACTGAGAAATTGCTCTGTGTTTCTTCTTGAACTAATATTCCGCTTGCCCCATATATAAGCACATTATTTATCTTATGATGGGTTAAAATACTCAAACGGTCTTTTGTTGGATTTGGATAAACAATTAATTCTTTCGATTTAATTATCTCATTGCTAATAGTAGTAGGGATATTTAAAGTAAATGCAGCAATACTGGAAGCTCTACCAATGCTTAAATTAAAGGAGCCTCCTATATATAAAGAGTTTCCTGAAAATAAGAAAACCCGCATTCCACTCCGACTGGTGATTGGATACCAAGTTCCAGCTAAACCAGATGTTAGATCAAGTGTAGCAAAGCCTCGTCTTACTTGTCCTCCAATTGAATCAAATTTACCTCCGGCATAAATAGAGGAGCCAATTGCCTCTATAGTAACTACTTCATTATTTGCGTTTGGGTTCCAGCTATTCACAGCAGCTGAATTAATATCAACTGATGCGATTCTATTCCTACTAATTCCTCCTAGGTTAGTAAATTCGCCGCCTAGATATACATTGCTCCCGGCTATTTTTATCGCGTTTACCTTATCGTTCGCGTTGGGATTCCATGTGCTAGGAAGCCCAGTAATTAAATCGACTGAACCTATTCTATTTCTTGTTTGCCCTCCAATTGCAGTAAAAGAACCTCCAAGATAAATATTTTGCCCAGAAATTGAGAGAGCTTCAACATAATTATTTACATCTGGATGCCATGATGTGGGTATTCCAGTATTAACATCAATAGCAACAAGTCGGTTTCTTACCTGTCCCCCAACCGAAGTAAATCTACCCCCGGCATATAGTGTTGATCCAGAAATAAGAAGCTGGTTAATAATGTTATTTGCATTTGGATTCCAAGGGGTTAAGATACCCGTGCTGGCATCAACTGCAGCAAGTCTATTCCTAGATTGGCCGTTAATTGAAGAAAAGGCTCCACCAACATAAAGTGTTCCATTTGAAAAGGCGACTGAAAAAACAATAGCATTTGCATCAGGGTTAAAAGCAGTTGGAATTCCTGTACTACCATCCAGTGCCACAAGGTTTTTTCTAGCAAGGCCTCCAATTGATCTGAAGTTCCCTCCCACAAACAGCCTATTCCCATCAAGAGTTAAGGAATTAACAATTCCACCTACATTCGGATTCCAAGTAGTTACAGTTCCAGTTATTCTATCAATTGAGGCCAGGCTATTCCTTGCTTGACCTCCTATAGAGGAAAAGAAACCTCCTATATAAATAGAATCTCCAAAAGCTTTTAAGGTAAAAACTTCTCTATTAGTAGACGGATTCCATCCTGTAACTGAGCCAGTGATAGAATCAATTGCTGCTATCCGATTCCTCTGTTGAAGACCCACCGAGGTAAATTGACCTCCAATGTAGATGGTCGCTCCAGAAACATCAATAGAGTTAACTTGATTATTTACATTCGGATTCCAGGGTCTTACTGCGCCTGTAGCAATATCAATCGCTGCGAGTCTATTTCTCAATTGGCCACCCATAGAAAAAAAAACACCTCCCGCATAAATAGTGCTACCTGAGATAGCAATAGACAGAACGCTCCCAATCGCATTTGGATTCCATGACGTTGGTAAACCTGATATCACGTCGATTGCTGCTATATTACTTCTATGTTGCCCATTAATAGAGTCAAATGTCCCCCCAACATAAATTACATTCGACGATACAATTAGATCAGAGATGAGCAACGTACCATTACTTAAAGATATGTTGGGATCCCATTGTAAGGGTAAACCAGTAATTGTACTCACTGCTGCAACACTATTCCTATTCATTCCTCCAACAGAAGTAAAGTATCCGCCTAAGTAAATTGTTGTTCCTGAAATAGCAATAGCCTCAATGCCTTGATCAACGTTTGGGTTCCAAGGAGAGATCGTACCAGCACTATCTATATGTGCTAAATGATTTCTAATACTATCTCCAATCATGGTAAAATAACCACCGATATAAAATCCCCCGTTCCCATCTGCAACAGATGTCACAACAGCTCCATTGGGTTTAGGAAAAGTAAAATTGGGTATTCCTGTTACAAGATCTATTGTATTTGCATAGGGCAAGTAGGGGTCAACAGAAGAAAAAATACCACCTAAATAAATGATGTTATTTATATCATCTTTTGCTATTGAGAAAACTGTCCCACTGGGGCTCCACCAATTTTCTTCAAGGTGAAAATTTTGTGAATAAGTTGCATTTACGGTTAGAAGAAAGCAAATGGAAATGGAAAGTAGTTTCATCGTATTAAATAGTTAGTTGTCTGTTCTTTTTTATAATTAAGATGATAATTTTAAATAAGCTTTAGTATTTAAATATTTGTCCTTAATATTCTATAGCTTGGGATTAAATAGATTAAATAATATTCAAATGTATTAATATTTAATCAAAATGTATAATTATTGATACATTTTAAAGTTTCAACTTATCTCTGTAGCTGTTGAAAATCACCTAAATCAATAAAGCAAGTGGATTATTTACAATAAGAGCACACTACCCTTTAAAAGAGGTAAACTTCCTAAAACAACTGGCCTTTCTTCTCCTAATTGTTCTTGTTTAGGATTTAATTATGTTATTCTTCTCACTTGCTTTAAAATAAAAAACCAAGCTCTCACTTGGGTTTTTTATTATTCTACCTCCAACTCAAACATTTCACAGAAGCAGCTGAGTTTAAGGTTTAGTTTGAAAAGTAAAGAGGTGAGTTTTTGATGACTTTCCATCTTCCTCGTTATGAAGATGGACTTTATACTCGCTTAAATCATTGCAAATAGCTGACACATATATAAATCTCTGTTTTGTGGTTTTTATTATATTAGCAAAAGGATCTTCAATCAAAAAGTGGGTATATTGAAAATCTTTGGGTAAAACTTCATCTTTTATTTCTATGTTTAAATAGATTAAATTGCAATTCACTTGCGTCCCACTAACTGTAAATGGGGTTATGTTTAAGTCCTCAAATTGATTGATCGGTAATTGCTCGCCATCTATAATATTTTCTTTTTGGCAAGAGAGAAGTAGTAAAGCAATCAGACTAAGTAATAGTTGTTTTTTCATTTTTTCGAATACTAAAATTGAATTTGCAATCCAACACTTTGTGCATAAGGTGATACGCTCGGTATTACTTGAAGCTTTGATAAACGAGGACGTTCTCTGAATCCCGGTTCTTTCAAGTTTTTTAAGCCTTTTCTTGTGAAATAGGTAGCTACTACTGAAAGAACTGCTCCTGCTTGAATAAAGAGTAAACGTTGATTAATCTCTTTTACATTATCATTATAGGCAGATTGGTGATCTTTAAAGCCTAATTGATGATGTATTATGTCTTCTTCATAAACCGCTGTTGAATAGGATTGTTGATGCAGCTTAGCTTCTTGGGAGTGTTTATCTGAATCTTTTTCTAACTGAAAAATATCAATCAGAAATTTCACAGAAACAACTCCATAAGCTGTTAAAGCCCCATACTTTAACCCATACTTTTTGTACTGATAACCCTTATGCCTTCGTTTATAGGTCTTATAAGCTTCTGAGTACGGCAATTTAATGGCTAATATTCGGAGTCCTCCTGCTGTAATTTTTACTGTCTTTGCTATTAATTCTCGTCCTGGGGCCCATGCCAAAATATTATAAGTACCTGTATCTAACTCTATAAACTTGCCATAGCTTAAATACTGCTCTCCTAATTTGATAACCGCCTCCTCTGGTGGTTTTGTGTACACTTGTAATTTACCCTTGTCTTGTGCTAATAAAAATAACCCAAAACTCATTAGTACTTGCAAAAGCATTATTCTCTTTGTCACTCCTTTTGTTTCTTCTATTGTTCTACTTAAAAAAACCAAGCTATTAACTTTTGTTTCTTTGTTATTTACCACGAGATACAATCTCGCGGGAGCGGTGAGCGGTGAATATCTTCTATTATGCTTGCTGAACTATTATCTTACCAAATAACTGACCAGTAGGTAACAACATCTGTTTTAGTATTTACTACATAACCAGAACTAAATCCGTCTTTCCATTGATCAGGCATATGCCAATCTCCTTTATGATATAATTCATCACAGCATTTACCATTGCTGGATTTTAGTAAAAAAATTAAACAATCAGCACTTAATTTATTAATTGTTGATTCATCAAAGTCATTAT
>JAESST010000314.1 GCA_016763995.1 Flavobacteriales bacterium
AGATGATGGAAAAGGGATAAACGAAGAACATCTTCCTCGTCTATTTGAACGCTTTTATCGGATAGATAAAGGCAGGTCAAGGGCAGATGGTGGCTCAGGTCTTGGATTAGCAATTGTTAAACACATTATTGAAGCACATCAACAAACGATAGATGTTAGAAGTCAACTAGGAGAAGGTTCTATTTTTTCATTTACACTAAAAAAGGCTTAGTTCCCTTTTTAGGGATTAATTTTATCTTATTAACAATTTAGATGCAACTAATCTGTTGTTTTGTGCATCTAGTAACCGAGTAAAACTTTGGATAAACAGAAAGGAGAAGAAATGACGGACGAAGAAATGCTTAATGGCTGTATGACCAACAGTGAGCATGCTCAGAAGTTTCTATTCAACAAGTACTCTAGGATCATGACTGGTGTTTGTCTTCGTTACGCAGATAGTTACGAAGAAGCCCAAGATATTGTTCAAGATGGGTTTATTAAAGTTTTTAAAAAAATCGGAATGTTTTCCGGTAAAGGTTCTTTGGAAGGATGGGTTAGACGAATCATGGTGAATACTTCATTAGATTATTTAAGAAGTATTAAAAATGAACGTTTTAATGTAACAATTGACAACGTTAGTTATAAACTAAAAGAAGATCAAAAGGTAGAAAGTGACTTACAAGCTGAAGATTTACTTAAAATGGTCCAATCTTTGCCAACTGGTTATCGAACAGTTTTTAATATGTATGCCATTGAAGGGTTTACACACAAAGAAATTGGAAATGCATTAGAAATTTCTGAGAATACTTCAAAATCACAGTATTCCAGAGCTCGAACTCTACTTCAAAAGAAGTTAGAAGAAATTAATTATAAAAGGTAAAGCTTTGAAAAAGCATAACAACATAGAAAAATTATTCAGAGACAAGCTTCAAAATATTGAGGCAAATCCTGGAGCAAATGCTTGGGCAAATGTTCAAGTTGGGATTTCGTCTGCACCCGCTGCAGCAGCCTCTGCTTCCTCTTGGATATCAACGGCAATTGTTGCCGTAACCATAACTGCGGTAGCTGTTGGTGGTTATTTCCTTTTCAATAAAGAAGGAGAAAAGAAAACAAAGAATATAGAAGCTCCAATAATCCAATCCATTGATTCAGAAAACCAAGAAGAAACAAAGCCTATTGATGAAATTCCTGTAATTGATGTAAATGAAATAAAAAAAATTACGCCTCCTAAAAAAGCTGCTTCTACAACTATTGAAGAGCCTATTTCAGCGCCAAAGGACAAAAAGGTTCAACTGAAAGAAGGAGAAAAGAAAGTAATTGAAGAAAAAACATCGAGCTCGAACATCACTGAAAAAATGATTGATGAAATTATAGCCGAACACCAAGCAAGTTTAGACTTAGAAGAGTCTCTAATAGGCGATGAAAGTTTAATTCCAACAAAAGAAAGTAAAAAAGAAAACCAAATAAACAAAGGAAATAGTACTAACTCAGGAAATGAGATTATTATACCAAAAACTAATGCTAAAAAGCCTTCTAGAAAATTAACAGAAGAGGAGAAGTCAAAATTAATTACTGATAAAGTAATCTTCCCTAATGTTTTCTCCCCAGGCGCTGATGGAAAGAATGATATATTTATTTTAGACATGGAAAACTCTATCCAAATTGATAACATTAAGGTTTCTATTTTTGATAAAACAGGGAAACTTGTAAATGATTGGAGTGGTTTATATAATGGTTGGGATGGAAAGTATAAAAACGGAAGAACTGCAAATAAAGACAGTTACATCTACAAAGCAATCATTCTGAAGGACAATAAAGAATATTTAAAAGTAAATTCTTTCACTCTCTACTAAAGAATGTGAACCCAATTAAATTAAAAAGGCCGAACAGATGTTCGGCCTTTTTAATTTAATAATTCAGGTTAGGTCTTAACCATTTTTCACACTCTTCAATTGGCTTTCCTTTGCGTTTTGCGTAATCTTCCATTTGATCTTTCTCTACTTTCCCTAATCCAAAATACTTAGATTTTTCATTTGCAAAATACAGCCCACTAACTGCAGCAGTTGGCAACATAGCAAAGCTTTCAGTTAATGTAATACCTATCTCTTCTCCTTTTAATAAATTAAAAATAGTTTCTTTCTCAGAGTGGTCAGGACAAGCAGGGTAGCCCGCTGCTGGACGAATTCCTCTATACTTTTCTCGAATTAATCCTTCGTTATTAATATTTTCTTCTTTAGCATAGCCCCAATATTCAGTTCGAACCATCTTATGTAGCTTTTCTGCAAATGCTTCTGCCAAACGGTCAGCTAGTGCTTTAATCATAATACTATTATAGTCATCATGATCTTTCTCAAAACGTTCTACATGTTCTTCTATCCCTATTCCTGCTGTTACTGCAAATGCGCCAATATAATCTTCAATATTTGATGTTTTGGGCGCAATAAAGTCTGCTAGTGCTAAGTTGGGAACCTTTGCTGCTTTTTTCCCTTGTTGTCTAAGCGAATGTAATGTCTTGAATTCCTTCCCATCTTCATTCTTCAACTTAATATCATCTCCATCGCTATTTGCCTTCCAGAACCCAAATACCCCTTTAGCTTGTAACCAATTCTCTGCAACAATCTTATCTAACATTGTCCGAGCATCGTTGTATAGTTTTTTAGCCTCTACTCCTACTACTTTATCTTCTAAAATAGTCGGGTACTTCCCTGCCAGTTCCCAAGTACTAAAAAATGGTGTCCAGTCTATGAATGGAATAAGGTCTGCTATAGGGTAGTCTTCTAATATCTTTTTTCCAGTAAAAGTTGGTTTTACAATATTCGTTGTATTCCAATCAATTTTAACTTTGTTTTCTCTAGCTTCTGCTATAGAAATCATCTTTTTATGTGCTTTCTTTTGTTCGAATTGAATACGAATTTTAGAATATTCCTCCTTAAGGTTTTCAAAAAATTCGGTCCTAACGAGCTTGTCCTTTGTAAGTAAATTTCCTGCAACAGGAACTGACCTTGAAGCATCTAATACATGAACTACAGGTAAATCGTATTGCGGTGCAATCTTGACCGCAGTGTGAGCTTTTGAAGTAGTTGCTCCTCCAATCAATAAGGGAACTTCAAAATTTTGACGTTTCATTTCATTAGCTACATGAACCATCTCATCTAATGATGGGGTTATTAGTCCACTCAAGCCAATCATGTCTACCTCTCTTTCTTTGGCTTCTTTCAATATTTTATCTGCAGGAATCATCACTCCCATATCAATCACTTCGTAATTGTTACAGGCTAATACAACTCCAACAATATTTTTTCCAATATCATGAACATCTCCTTTTACTGTAGCTAATAAAATTTTACCTGCGTTTTTTGCAGCATCTCCTGAACGTAATTTTTCCTCTTCTATATATGGCAATAAGTGAGCAACCGCCTTTTTCATTACCCTCGCACTTTTTACTACTTGTGGTAAAAACATTTTACCTGCACCAAACAAATCTCAACAATATTCATCCCATCCATAAGAGGGCCTTCTATTACCTTAAGCGGCTTATCATATTGCTGTCTAGCTTCCTCCGTGTCTTCTGTAA
>JAESST010000023.1 GCA_016763995.1 Flavobacteriales bacterium
CTCGTGAATATCCAACTATGTTCTATCATTGGGCATTAGGTTATCAGTTAACCTAGTACTGACTACATAATAAGAGCCGTATGAATTGAGAGGTTCACGTACGGTTCTGTGAGAAGTTAGGGGTGAAATCCCCCTTGCTTACTCGACTACCATTCGTTTTTTCTTCTCAATCTCGGCTCTCCGATTAGCAACCTCGAGTCAATTAGTCAAACTGTTATGTAAGTATGGCTATAGTAAGTTGCTAAATTGAAAAGCAACAATTGGCTGATTTTATTTGATTAAAATCTACTTTGCCAAAATCCACAGCAAGAGTATATAGTTAAGTTGTAATTCTACAGAAATAAAAATTAACTATTTGCAGTCAAATAGTTAAGTGGGAGAAACAATTTGAATCTAAATCAGCAACATGCTAGATAAAATAGCTTGATATTAAGCTGTTAAGATTACAGTTGAAGCTGTAATCTGAGATTTTCTATCTTTTACTTGGTATTCCCTTCTTACAGTTTCAAGATGTTCGTTCATTGTTGTTATTGCAGAAATATGTACTGCCGCATCGAGAGATGTAACTTTCCCTTCTCGTTTCATTTTAGCTCTGATTGCTTCTGTTCTGCTTATTTTCTTTATCATGATTCGAAATAATTAAGGTTTTGTTCGAATATTCGATATTCGTGCAAATCTAAAGTATTACTTTCTAATGTGCCACTTATTTCATTTAAAAGTATCATTTTATCCTGGTATGCTGCAAGAATTAAAGGCTTGTTAAAATAAATGTTTGCTTCTGTTGCGTCCACAATAATAATACCATTAGCTTTCTTTTCTTTCATTAAATCTTTTGAGCTAACTTCTGTAACCCAAATAAACTTGGGCATTGAGGTTTCAATTAGTATACTTTTTAAGTCTGCTTGGAAACTAACGTTTTTTGCTAGAGAATCCTTAAATGAACGACTGGATGCGAGATAAAATCGAAGAAGAATTTCACTATCATTATTCAACGGTCTAGGACCATTTAAGATAAAGTTTCTTACATAGTTTTTTGCTTCATACGCCTCTAAGTATATCTTTGGATAAAGTGGTACTATGAAGAATGTAACATCGCAATTTTGCCACTCAGAACCATAATGGCCTGCAGGTGTAGCTAAAGGAGCTTTTTGATAAGAAGGGTGGTTGTCATCTATGAATACAAAATCTTTTATGATATTATCATAATCGTATAGCGTAATGTTATTAGTTTTTAATGTTTGTGTTAATGTGGAATCCGTTGTAGTAAATTGAGGTAATGCGGTTATTTGGTGAACATTTATATTATCGTGACCTATTGCAAGTAATGCATGACCTATATTTCCACCATTTTGCCTATTGTCAATTGCTACAATAATTGGAATTCCGCTTTCTACATAACAACTAAACAAGCTTTCAAATTCAGAGGAATACTCTTCTTTGCTGTAAATTCGAGTTCCAAATCCAAACTCTTTTAGTGCAAATGACATTTGAGCAATATTTAAGCCTTTGGATGGGACTTGCCTTTCTGAAGAAACTTTATTTAGTGTTTTGATTATCTTTGATGGTAATATAGGTTGATAATCAGAGTATTTGTTGCTAAAGTACTCCATGATTGCCCATAAGCTTGTTTCTGCACAACTTATGGTCTCGGTATCTTGTGAAGAATGGGGAAATCCGTTGACTGTAAATTTCACGCCATAAACAGTTGTATGAAACTTGCTAGCACAAGAAACGAAGTTGTTGGTTTTTAATAGTAAAGGAGAAATAATACTTCTTCCAATGATAAAAGGATCAGTTGGTCTAAGAACGATAAAACCACGATACTTTTCTTGAAGCGATTTGTGTTGAGTATGGTCAAAAAAGGATGTATCTATAATTTCATCTTCAAAAAAGGATAGTCTAATACAATCTCTTTTGTATTTAGGTAATTTAGATGAATAATAATGATAATAACTGTCTCTAAATGCTTTATCAACATAATTAGTTTCAGCCAAGATATATGTGTTATCCTTGAATTTTTCGAAATGCGGTTTTACTAACTTTTTAAAAAGTATTCCTGCATTTATTTCGTTTATACCGAATTCATCTTGCAACAATTTTTTAACAAGTTCTTCTCCATTTAAAATAGGTTCAATGTAGACTGAAATATTCATAGATAAATTTAAGATGTCTAATCTAATTAAAAAATTATTTAACCGTCAAATTATTAGTTTGACGATTTTGTGTTGTACGCATCAGATTGGTCGTTGTTAAACATTAAATCTTCGATTTTAGTTGTAAAAGAATATACTTCTCTCGCAATATCAGATAAGTTATCATCCGAATCAAATGCCATATTTAATTCATCACTTACTTGCATCAATAATTTAGATGCATAATTAACTTTTTGTCTTAAGATATTGACTCTACTTTCATTTAGACCTTTATTTTGATAAAATAAGTCTACATTTTTTAGTTCAAAATCGGTGTTACTTAATTCTAATTGAGTTTCGTCTGTTTTTGATGGACTAAATCCTAAGTTGGAAGCTACTTTTAAAGAATTATTATAATTGACTTTACCAATAGATTCACTAATTGAGATATATTGTACCTCTCTTAAATAATCAAAAATATAAGGCAATATTGTATTTTTTAAAGCATTAGACAAGTAACCCTGTTTACGATATTTAGGTAAAACGTACCAGTGTAAATCATAGCCCATATCATATGGGCTCCACTAACATATATTCCCGTGAAATTTTTAATAAAAAAGAAGTCATGTGATATAACAGAACTATTTATCGTAGCATCCTTTTTTGGCGATTTGAACCAAACCTTTGCAAGATCAACAGTCTTACTTATAGGACGAGTAAAAATTGATTCTTCACTTTTACCTTTGTTAAGTCTATTTAGATATTTTCTTATTTCTGTAGGGTTCATGTTTTAGTGAATATCAAGAAATTATGTTTTTTGGTCAATGAATGGTAACACTTGCACATGCGCAATTGATCATGTTCGCGCTATATCCATCGTGTTATTTCTCTTTCAAAAATAGACTATCTAAAGGATTTTGTTTCCCTTCTTGGTAATTAATACGACGGAATCCTTTACTTAACCATTCTTCCTGACATCCCACCCAAAATTCGTGTGAACGGTATTGTTATGAAATTTCAGCCATAAATGACTTATTATCAATTAGTTTTTCGATGCCAAAAAGAAATTCTTTGGCTTGCTGGTTCGATTTCAGTCCTATTGCGGGTACTATTGAGAAGGAGTAGATGAATTCATCTACTCCTTTTTTATTTTTACTAGATAGTTAATTGGAATCGATATTGATTTGACTTCTTAAATTTTAGGGCTTTTATTTCAAGCTAATTTTTTATTAATTTTAATAAAACCCAAATGATATGAAAAAATTAATACTTCTTCCTTTTCTCTTTATTCTATTCACAATTAGTTATAGCCAAAATTATATCTCCTTTCCCGACTCAAATGTTAGGTGGGTAAACGAAACCATTGATCAAGGCCCTACTGGAACATTTATATATTATGATAAATATTGCGCGAACGGAGAAGACACTTTAATCAGTGCCAAAACTTACACCAAAATAAACCGATGTGGAGGGACTTATGTGGGAGCGATGCGCGACACTCTTGGTAAAGTATATTTTCTACCTAAAGATTCACTAAATGAATCTTTATTATATGATTTTACAGTCAATCAAGGGGATTCAATTAATAATACATACAATAACTTTTCATCATTCAACCCTTTAGTAGTTTTATTTGTTGATTCTGTTGTTATTAGTGGTTCTCAAAGAAAGAGAATTCATTTCCAGAATGGATCTTGGATAGAAGGAATAGGAAGCTCAACGGGTTTATTTCAACCAAACCTTATCCCATTTAATTTTATTTGGAACTTAATTTGCATGAGTCAAGATAGTACAATTCTCTATCCAATAGCTCAACAAGGTGTAGGAAATTGTTCGTTAACTGTCGGCATTGATGAAACAGAAGATAAAGGTTCTAACTTTTCTATTTTTCCAAACCCTGTATCCGATCAACTAACAATAAACACATCAGAAATTATTCAAGAAATATTGATTTATAACATCCTTGGCAGTTTTGTAAAAAAGGAATATTCCAATCCATTTATTGTGAAAGAACTAAAAAATGGCATTTACTTTCTTAAAATTAAAACGGTAAAGGGTATGCGACACACTCGATTTATCAAGGAGTAATTCTTTTATTATTAAATAGCTTCCCTATTCCAAACAAGAATTCTTCGGCTTGCTGGTTCGATTTTAGTCCTGTTCGGGGTACATCAAGAAA
>JAESST010000024.1 GCA_016763995.1 Flavobacteriales bacterium
ATAAGTTCATCAATTAGTATTTCTGCTCTACTTTCTTTAATTTTCCTCAACAGTCTATAAGAATAGTGAGGAGGATCACTTTTTTTACTATTTTTACACGAAAAAAGCTCTACCTTTGGTAAAACATGTGGAGATGCAAATGCTAAATGAGGTTTATCTTTGTGAATTTCCCAATCAATCAAAGATCTATCAAGAAGCATTAGAGTATATTTTTCTGGTCTTTTAACTTCTGCGGCTTCCTCCTCTTCACTTTCCTCATTATCAGAGTTAGATGGTGAAAGGGAAGGGGAATTAGACAGGGAGGGATCTTCTTCATCACTTGCAAAAATACAGAGGAAAAATAAGAAAGCAAAAAGTGAGAAAATACAGTGAAAAAACTTTTGCATGGAAAGCCTTTTATTGTGGGGATAACTCCCCAAACAAAGTGACTGCATTGTAATTGATTATTACTTTTTATGAAACCTACTAAATTTTAAGTCATCTTCAGCTATTCAGTTTTGTCTTAAGATATTGAAGTGCCTGTATATGCTTTATTGGATCCATCTTTTTAATGTTTTTTAACTTCCACTGGATGGCCGGCATGTCTTGAGCTTTCTTTATAGATAATAGATCCCAAAGTGGTTTTCCACGTTTAAATGATAGTAAAAACTGCTTATCTGTCTCTGTAAGACTTTCATTTACCGCTTGGATAAGTGTTCTTCTAGCTTCTTCAAGATCTTGATATTTAACGGGCTTGGCCGTCATCCCCTTGAACTCTTTTTCATACAAATCTCTCCTATCAAGGTTATGAGGGGAGATCATTTCAGCAATTGGTCTGTTACCGCTGATCAGATACACTAAAAAGGCATCCTTTAACTTATCTGTGAACTTGTGGTGTTTGAAAAAATTCATGACATCAAAAAGGTCACGTGGATGTTGCCTGTCTAGTGCGGCACAAAACTTCCCCGCATAAATATCTTCCATACTAAGCAACTGAACCTCAGCATATGTTTTAAATTCGCTTTGGGCTTTTTTACAAAGAACTCTAATTTTGGGCTCATAAACACAACCTCTTAAAACATAATTGATTTCAACCTTAACTGCAGCCTTTTTGTCTTGAACTAAAATCTGTTTAGCAATCCCTTGAGCTGAAACATTGACTTGCGTTAAAAGCTGATATTTATTTGCAAGTCTTTGTGAAACATCACGCATGATTTGGTCAATTTCATTAAGAGATTGATCTCTTGGTTTAAGAGGAAGATAACACAAGTCAATATCAACTGAAAAACGGGGAAAGTTTTCCAAAAAGAGATTAATTGCTGTCCCTCCCTTTAGGGCAATGCGTTTATCTTTTAAAGCGTCAGGAAGAATTTTGAGAAGTAAGGAAACTTGGTCTTTATACATTTTCTAGCTCATCATAATCTTGAGGTAGTGACAGTTTAAACTCTTTATCATACTTTCCTCCACCAGCAACTTGAATAACTCCAGTGCCTAAATCTAACTTGATAAGTTCAAGCTTGTTGAACCATAAACTTTGGTGCTTTTTCCCAAGATATAGTATAAGCCTTTTTACTTTTTTAGAATCACAAGCTTCCAACAAATTTTGCATAAGAGTAGGTCTGAAATTAGCAAATGATTCTGACAGTAAAAGAACTTCCTTAAAAGAATGATGTTTATCAAGGAGGTACAAAACCTCAAAAGCAGCCCGCTCAGGTGAAGATATCATTAATTGAAGTCCTTGAAAATCTTCTTGCTCTACGCCTAATTCAGATGGTAGAAAATTAGAGCTTATAACTTCTATATTACTATCAAATGATTGATGAGTAAAAAACCAAGCAGGTAATCTTTCTTCTCGTAGTTTAAACAAAAAGATTTTTTGCTGAGCTAAAGACAAAAAATGACCTAGGCCATAATACTCAAGAGCCGTGCGGCCTCCAACATGAATGTTTTTATCAAGTTGCTTCTGTAGGGCAAATAAATAGCTTTGCCAAGTTGACTGACTTTTAGGAAATTGATAAGCCCCAGGGCCCAATTTCTCTAACCAACCACTCTTAACATATTTATAAAGAAGCTGCTTAGATATACCCATACTTTTCAACGCAGTAAGAGTTATGGGTAAATTTATATAATTATCCGTTAGCAGTTTCTTGATATATTTGTATCTGTATAAACTCATAGTTTACTTTATAGTATATTTTTCAAGGAATGTCAATAAACTTACTTGGTTTTGTCGCATCTGTAAATTATGGTCAAGGAGATGAATGATTTGGTTAAGTTTTAGACGTAATTATCCCTAAGCCATCAGAGCACAGAAATTATCAAACGTTGACAGCTTTGGATTATGGTTTTACGTTTGTCCTTTTTGGATCATACGAATATTTTCAATACCAGCGAGTGTCGCAGCTGCTGAGTAAAAGTTCTTAAACCCAAGCATGGGTCTGGTTCTTTTTTTGATAAAGCGGTGGTCTTGCTCAACAATGTTATTAAGATATTTAACTTGCCGAATTTCAATTTCTTGATCCTTGGTAAGTGGCTCATTAATTGCCTTTAGAGCTGCCTTGTTTGATCCACTTTTATCAACCGTTACTTTTTCAGGCCTGCCATGTTGCTTGATGGCTTTGGTGAAAAAAGCTTTAGCTGCCACCTTATCTCGCTTAGCCCTTAGCAGAAAATCTATTGTATCACCATATTTATCAACGGCTCTATATAAGTAAACCCATTTGCCATTAAGCCTGATATACGTCTCGTCCATTCTCCAACTACTGCCTACTGGCCTCTTTCTTTTACGAACAGTCTTATCAATGATGCAAACAAATTTTTTCACCCACCGTTGCAGGGTTGCATGATCAATACTAGCACCACGCATTCTCATCAGCTCCTCAAGGTCGCGATAGCTTAAGGAAAAGCGACATTTCATATAGACAAACATCATAATAATTTCTGCAGATGAACAAAAGCCTTTAAACTTTTTGCGGTGCTTGGCTCCAATTTTTATATCATCCTTTGCTTCTAAATTTTGATACTTTTTATAACACCTTGTTTCCCTTTTCAACAGATGCGACAAAACCCACTAACTTAGGAACTTTACTTGAATTATAAAGTGAAATATAAAGCAATAAACACCTGCCTTATTTCATTTTAATTACTAAGTTGAAATAAAGGCGGTTGTGTGGTAATCTTATTTCATTAAAATGGTATTAGTAAAATGTATGAGAAAAACAGGATCATACCAAAAATTAGGAGATCTCAACTATTTTATACCAAGTCCTCTCCCTCCTAATAACCCTGAGTTTCAATTAACTCCTGACCTTATTAATCTTTATGGTGAGGCTAGCTTTGCTCTTGGCCAATTAAATGAAATGTGCAAACGACTTCCAGATATAGATCGCTTCAT
>JAESST010000315.1 GCA_016763995.1 Flavobacteriales bacterium
GAAAAAGAGTTAAGGCAAGAAGTTACACTGGCCAAGAAGGCGATAACTCAAGATAAGGTGAGCATAGGTTTAATTGGGGCAGGCTCATTCGCACAAAATTTTTTACTGCCTATTTTAAAAGGTAAAGTAGATTTAGTTGGTATAGCTACAGCAAGACCAACCAGTGCAAAATACATCGCCGACAAGTATCATTTCGGATTTTGTACCAATGATGCTAATTCATTAGCTAAAAGCGATAAACTAAACACTATTTTTATTGCTACTAGACACAATGCACATGCACAATATGTAGTAGAAGGCTTAAGGGCAAATAAGAATGTATTTGTTGAAAAACCACTTTGCTTAAACGAAGAAGAATTAGAGCAAATTAAAGATGTTTATAAGAATAGTAAAGGCTCTTTGATGATTGGCTTTAATAGGAGATTTGCTCCTTTTACGGAAAAGATAAAAAAGTTTATGGGCTCAGAATTTCCCATGTCAATTAATTATAGAATTAATGCAGGGCAGTTACCAGCAGACCACTGGGTACATGATCCAAAAGTTGGAGGAGGCAGAATTGTTGGAGAAGCATGTCATTTTATTGATTTGGTTCAACATTTAACAAATAGTCACATTAAAAGTGTAGCAGCAAATGCAGTAGTAAACTCAGAGAATTTGCATGATAATGTAGCCATTAGCTTGGAATTGCAGAATGGCAGTATTGCTACTGTCTCTTATTTCTCCAATGGAAGTAAGCAAGTCTCTAAAGAATATATAGAAGTGTTTTCGGCAAATAAAACGGCCATTATAGATGACTTTAAAAAACTGACTTTGGCGGACAATCAAGTTCAAAATTTTAAAGGAGATCAGGATAAAGGTTATGATCAAGAAATTAGTCAATTCGTGAAAACAATTGTAGAAGGAACAGAAGCACCAATTCCAGCAGAAGAACTATTCTTGTCTACTTTGGCTTCTTTCAAAGTAATAGAATCGATCCAAAAGAACGGTGAGAAAATCATTATTTCCTAGACCGGTATGACTGAGACCAAAGAAAACTCCGTTTATCGAAAAGCAAAAAATAAGCTACAACAATACATAGAGAAAGAAAAATTCAAGGGTTATGACCCTTACGATACTCTTAATTCTTGGGTCCCATTTGGCTGGCTAGGAAAGTGGGGGAAACCTATTGGGATTCAAATTCAAAAACGTAATCCGATTAATGTTAGATCGTTAATTGGGATTAGAAAAGAATATAACCCAAAGGCAATAGGACTGTTATTGCATGCATACAGTATAATGTATCAGCAGCAGAAGAGTAATGATGTAAAAGAAAAGCTTGATTTTTTATTTAATTGGTTAATCGAAAATCGGACCGTTAATTTTAACCATTACTGTTGGGGCTATAATTTTGATTGGGCTAGTTCAGAAAAATTATTGCCGGCTTATTCGCCTACTATTGTGGTCAGTGGTTTTATCTCTAAAGGGATTGTAGCTTATTACGAAGCTACTAAAGACCCTAAAGCTTTAAAGATTTTAATCAGTATTGGAAACTTTATAGAAGAGAATTTGGCATTATCTAAAGACGCTTCGGGAATTTGTTTTAGTTATAGTACCATAGAGAAAGATTGCTGTTACAATGCAAGTATGTTGGGTAGTGAGCTGTTTGCAACGCTTTATTATTATACCAAGGAAGACAGGTATAAAGACTTGGCATTAAAATCAACTGATTTTGTTGTAGATAAGCAGAAGGATGATGGTAGGTGGAATTACAGTATTAAACTTGATACGGGAAAAGAGCGAACTCAAATTGACTTTCACCAAGGATATGTTTTGGATAGTTTAGCAAGTGTTGTGAAATACATTCCGACTAGTGCGACCAAATATACTGAGGCTTTAAAATTGGGATTAAGCTATTATAAAAAATATCAGTTTTTAGATAATGGACAATCTTACTACAGAGTACCGAAAAAATGGCCGGTAGAAATTCATAATCAAGCCCAAGGAATTATAACATTTTCTAGGTTAAGTAATTTAAATTCAGGAGATTTGAGTTTTTCAAAAGAAATAGCCAATTATACAATAAAAAATATGTTTTCGCCACAAGGGTACTTCTTCTACAAAAAATACCCTTGGGTAAGCATTAAAACACCTTTTATGAGATGGTCTCAAGCTTGGATGTTTTTAGCATTGAATGAATTAGAGTTTGCATCAAATAAATAGACAGGAGCATGAAATTTATTTTTTACATTGGACATCCTGCGCATTACCATAACTTTTCTAATGTTTCTAAAAACTTAGCAGATAAAGGACATCAAATTGTTTGGGTAGTAAGAGAAAAGGATGTTTTATTTGAGTTAACCAAAGGAACTCCGTATAAAACTTATTTTATAAAAGAGAAAGCCCCTAAAAATAAATGGGGTAGGATCTTACGTATTCTGAAGCGTGAACTGATCATGTTTTTTATTATGTTAAAGTTTCGGCCGGATATGAGTATAGGAACTGATTTAGTGATTACCCATATTGGTAAAATCTTAAATATACCATCTATTATTGTAAATGAAGACGATGCAGAAGCAGTGCCTTTGTTTGCTAATATGGGAATGAAGTATGCAAGTACTATTTTGGCTCCTGAATCTTGTTCAGTTAGCCCCTATGAGGCAAAGAGCGTTCTCTACAAAGGCTATCAAGAATTAGCGTATTTACATCCTAATTATTTTATACCAAATCGGAAAAAAATAGAAGAGCTCTTTGGTGGAAGAGAAAAATATTTTTTACTGCGCTTTGCCTCTTTGACAGCTCATCACGACGATGGAATGAATGGAATAGATGATGCTTTAGCTAGAAAGATTATTGCTATACTGGAAACAAAAGGGAAAGTGTGGATTACTTCTGAAAGACCTTTGTCTGAAGAGTTTGAGCAGTATCGAATTGCAATTCCTGCCAAAGAGATACATCATGCCATGTATTTTGCATCACTTTACATTGGAGATAGCCAAACAATGGCAGCAGAAGCAGCAGTACTAGGAACGCCTTCTTTACGATTTAATGATTTTGTTGGTAAATTAGGTTACCTAGAAGAATTAGAACACAAGTATCAGCTTACTTTTGGATTTCTTACAGATAAGGCCGATGAATTAATAGATAAGATAAAGGAAATAATTTCCTTATCAGATTCGGAGTCAATATGGAAGGAGAGAAAAGAATATCTTTTAAAAAATACCATCGATGTAACAGTATTTTGGACTCAGTTTTTTGAGAATTATCCGGATAGTGTTCTTCAATTGAAAAATGAAAAGAGTAATTTCGAAAATTAGATGCAGGTAGTAAGTAGAAATTATAATCACTTTCAAGATAATTTATTGCTAAAAGGTATTAAAGATGAGGAGACTATTGAGTTTATATCTAAATCAATAGAAGGGAAAAATGTAGACAGAACAGCTGTTTTATCTGTAGACAATAGATTCTCTATAGATAACTTACATGATTTAAGTGGAAACGACACACAATATTCTGCTATTCTTAACCTAAGAAAAGGGAATGATATTAAACATTTAACGAATTTTTACGGAGCCGTTAATGAGAAGTTAGAAGTTGGAGGAAGATTTGTAACTTGTGTAGAGACTGCTTTGTTTAGAAAAGAACGTTTGTATAAAAAGTTTCCACCCATTATCAACTCTCTTTATTATTTTGTGGATTACCTAACCAAGAGAGTGGCTCCTAAACTACCTGTTCTTCGGAACATATACTTTTTTATTACCGCAGATAGAAATAGAGTATTAACATCTGTGGAAGTATTAGGACGATTGGTGTATTGTGGATTTAAAATTGTTGAAACAAAAAAGATTAATAACCTTTTATATATCACGGTAGAGAAAGAAGAAGACAGGAAGGATGTAGAGTCTAAAAATTATGGTTTCTTTTTTAAAATGAAACGTACAGGTTTAAATGGGAAACCAATTCATGTATATAAAATAAGGACCATGAATGCCTATTCTGAATATTTGCAAGGTTATATATATCAAACAAATAGCTTGGACTCAGGAGGTAAGTTTAAAGATGACTATAGAGTGAATTTCATGGGAAATATCTTTCGTAAATTATGGATTGATGAATTACCAATGATATATAATTTACTTAAAGGAGATATAAAGCTAGTAGGAGTGAGACCATTGAGTCAGCACTATTTAAGTTTATATTCGAATGACATTAGGCTTCGTAGGTCGAAATTCAAGCCGGGATTAGTTCCTCCTTATTACGTTGATATGCCAAAGACTATCGATGAGATTATGGCATCTGAGATGAAGTATTTTGAGGCTTATGAAAAGAGCCCTTTTTTAACCGACGTTAAATACTTCTTTAAAGCTGCTAAGAACATTATTATTAAAAAGGCTCGAAGCAAGTAAATTAGTTCTTCATGTCAACCTTAATTCGTTTTCTAATAGTATTAACACTAGTCTTTGCTACTTCTTTTAAAATAGTAGCTCAAGTGGTGAATCATGATTTAGCGAAGCAAACAGTTTATGAATATTTAGACGAGTTGGCTAATCTTCAATTGATAGAACTCAATACTTTAATTAAGCCCTATTCTCGCCAACTGATAGCGAAAAAATTGAAGGCAGTAGACAAAACTTTATTGAACAAAAGACAATTAAAGGAGTTAGAGTTCTATCTAAGAGATTTCAATAAGGAGACACATTCAAATAAGGAATTTGATAAACGATATGATCTTTTTTATTACAAAGATTCATTGTTCTCTATAACACTAAATCCAATCATGGGTGGAAGAATATGGAACAATGAAAATGGAGTTAACTTTCATAGAAGAAATGGAGGAGAAGTGTTTGGTTCCGTTGGGAAGAGCTGGGGCTATTGTCTTGCTTTGCATGATAATAGCGAAAAAGAGCTATTGCAAAACGAACTATATCTAAACAATGACCCAGCAGCGGTATATAAAAGTAGCGGAGATTTTAGTGATCTACGAGCAGGTTTAACTTATGCATGGGGATGGGGTTCAATTGCTTTGTTAAAGGATAATTTTACCTGGGGAAACAATAACTTTGGAGCAAACATTATTTCTAATAAAGTACCCTCCTTTGCAAGAGTAGAATTAAAATTAAGCCCTGTTAAATGGTTAGATTTTACCTACTATCACGGCTGGTTAGCATCAGGAGTTAGAGATAGTTCAAGAGCTTATACTGCAGGAGCTAGGCAACGGAGTATTGATGTAAGAAAATACATAGCGGCTAATTTTGTAAGTATAAAACCAGTAAAACACTTCAATGTATCACTAGGTAACTCTATTGTCTACAGCGATAATATTCAAGCTGCATTTTTCATTCCTTTTGCCTTTTTCAAGTCTATAGACCATGTTGTTTATTCCGGATCAGGGAATTTTGGCGGACAGAATACCCAACTATTTTTGGATATTAGTTCAAGGAATATTAAAGGGATTCACTTGTATGTCTCCGTTTATGTTGATGAAATTTCATTTTCAAGATTTTGGAGCAAGAGTCAGCATTCTAATTTTGTGAGTGGGAAATTGGGAGCTCAGTGGAGTAATATATTAAATAAAAATATACAACTTACTGTAGAGTATACAAGAACAAACCCGGTAACCTATAATCACTTTGTAAATACCACCACCTATGCTTCAAACGGGTATAGCTTAGGTCATTATTTGCGAGACAATGCTCAAGAATTTGCTGTAGAGTTGAGTGTTAAGCCAATTGCCAGGTTAAACCTTAAAGCAAGTTATATTTTGGCTCAAAAGGGTTTGGTGTATGAATATTTAGGAACCAATACAGATGTTTGGGGTTTGTCTTTCTTGAAAGACAAACGATGGGAGAGCAGTAGAGTGCTAATTAGTGCTGGATATGAACTCTTCAACGACGTTCGACTATTTGTCGATTATCAATATCGAAATAACAGAGGAGTTGACCAATTACTATATAGCCCCGAATATTCTCAGGGAGAAACTAACACGGTTTCTTTTGGGGCAACAATAGGTTTCTAACTTAAAATTTAAATCTTGGAAATGAATTCGTAAATGTCTTGTTCGGGTGGAAGTTCTAACTTTTTACGAAGTCTATGCCTTAGTTTTCTTACAGAAGAAGGATGAATGTTACGTATAACTGCAATTTCTTTCCCATCTAAACGCAATCGAATTAAGCCACAAAGTTCTCTTTCTGATTTAGTCAATTTTGGATGTGTTTTGTCTAATTGAGCGAAGAAGGCTGAGTTTACCTCTTTAATCCCTTTTTGTTGTAAACTTACTTTATCGTATACGCCTGACTTTTGCTTTAATTCTCTGATGATGTTTTTAAGTTGTACTGGATCAATGCTTTCTTTTAATTTTCTTAATTCTTCAAGCTGAGTAATTAATTCTTGGCTCCAATCTTCTTTTAAAGAAATCTGCATTATTAAATCAGAAAAGTCATTGGATTTATGTTGTAAATCTTTGCTTAGCCTTTCATTTTCTAGTTCTGTTAGTTTTAGTCTTTGTTCTTTCAATTGCCTTTCGGCAGATTCAATTTTAGTTTTTCTCTTGGCGGTAGATCTTATGAGTAAACTGATAACTATAAAAGTGCCAATAAGAAATGCAATTAAAAAACTCTTTCTTTTATTGTCTTCTTTGGATTTTAGCGCTTTATCTTTCTCAAGTTCAATTTCTCGATCGGCTGAAATTAGAAAGTAATCCGACATGGTGGCATTTAATAAAACACGCTGCTCTTCTTCCCGTTTTAGTTCAATGGTTTTTAGGGAATCTAATATTCTATATTCCTTCAATATTAATGAACTTGTTTTAGAATGTTTTACCAGTCTAAGCTTGGCTTCATGGTACTTTAATTGGGTTTTAAAATACCAATTGTGTTGTCCAAATTGAAGGTAGGGTTTCATCGTGATTAGTAAGTTCTCTGCCTCTTGCCAATTCCCATTTTTGATAAGAATATCAAACAGCTTAAAGCCAAATTTCATTGCTTTTTTATATCGTTTGGGTCTCTTTGATAATAAATTAAAGTTGCTTTTTAAGAGAGAAAGACCCTTTAAACTATCCTTTTTGTGGAAGTAGTAGTTAGCTTTATTATCATTGATACTGGTTAAAAAGACACTATCGCTTTCATCGTTAAATAATAAAGCATTAGAAGCTTTATGATAGTATTGGAATGCCTTTTCCCAATCTTTCTTTTTTTCATAAAGCATTCCTAGGTTATTTAATGAACTTGCTTCGTAAATTTTCTTGCCGTGTAAATAAGCAGACTTATTTGCCAATTGAAAATACCGTAAAGCAGAATCTAATTCGCCAGCTCGTAAGTAATCAGACGCAAGTCTGCCTGCGTTCAAAATGTAGTTTGCCGTAGCAAACTGATCATTTTTGACTATAATATCTAACAGCCGTCTCAAATGTTTTTTTGCGTTTTTTGGTTGATTCACTATTCTAAAAGCACCAATGAATTTAAGCTGTATTTGCTGTTCTAATTTATCGTCATTGATTTGATGCTCGAGAAATAGTTTCTCTGCAATCATGGCATGAAATATTGCTTTATCACCCCTTAAACTTATGGTTGTTGCTTCTTCAGATTTTTTGAGGTGACCTTTTATTATTGCAACGTGTTCCTCATTTTTTGCATGGACAGAAATTAGGCTAATAATAAAAAAGGAAAGTATAAAATACCTCATAATTAATCATAAATCAGAGAGATAAAATTAGTGAAAGAATTGTCATTAATGCGTGACAGTTTTGTTTGTCCCCCCTTTGTGACGTTAAATGTACAGGATTCTAATATGAGATGTTATAACATTGTGCTTTAGAAATGGAATAATTAAACAGAACTGTCAATTTATAATAATGGAAATAGAATGTATTCTAAAATCAATAAGAACAATTCTTTCAAAGATTGAGGGAGTAATCTAAGGTCTTTATCAAATTTATCAGAAGAGTCAGATTTTTATTTTCACTTGAGTCTAACTAGGGTGGAGTTTGAAATTGTGATTGAAGAAATTGAGAAGTACTACCTGTTAGATTTGGAGAGAAATGCATTGAAGCATACGGCAATGAAATGGTGGATTCTAAGATTTCTACAATTTGGGAAAACAAAAAAGGGAGGCAAGTTATGATAAATTAAAGTACGCAGCCTAATGTCATTAATGAAACTCACAGCTATGAAATTTTTAATTCTATTCGTTGTTCTAATTTCTTACCTATTTTTATCTGTGGTTAATTTTTTGGAAAGGAAGCCTCAGACATATATTTAGCTTTTATTGTGGTTTAGATTAAAATTTAATGTAATAAATTGAGGGTTTATCGTCTTTCGCTTTTCTGCAGTAAAACGAAAGATGAAGTTTATATTTTTGCTATTCTGCCAATTTATTCCCTTTTTTCATGGCATCAAAAAGAATTTCTACTACTAAGGTAAATAGCTTTTGTTCTTTTTTCTCACTCATTAATGGAATATTCACTTTCTCGTTCAAAAAGTTAGTAATTCCTTTCATGGTCTTTTTAGTTTCATCTATAGGTAGAAAACCATCGCTCACGTCATTCATTAATTGGAGATATTCCTCAGGAAGCTTTTCTTCCAATTTTTCAAGTACTTTTTCTACTGCATGAGAAAAGACTCTTTCTCCACATATTGGTAGCGTTTTTAGTTATAAGTCTTCAGAGATGTATCTCCAAAAGGATAATATTCTTGATGATCAATACTACTTCCGTTGCTATCTAGTCTGGTGTTAGAAGAGCCAAAATGATCGTCAAAGCTATAGACGTTCAGCATCAATATTGTCATTAAAGGCCGTTCCAATGCTTACTTGTGCAATTCGAATTGCATCGTCCATGATGTGAACAAGATTTTGTTCTTTGTCTTCTCCATCTTTTTGTTCTAGGGGTATTCAAATATTCCATCTATATAAACGCTTACTTCTTTGTTGCCTTGTTGATCAAAAACTATTTTCTTTACTCGATTTCCACCAGCATCATACAAATAATGAACATAGATAGAGGCTTCTTCTCCCGCTTATTGTGGTTTGAATTTGTTAAAAATTCTAGTTGTTTGTTTTTAATAAGCAGAATCTCTGCTGAGACTAGGATTATTGGGTTTGTAATAAAATGTTAATTAACAATTATTTAGAAATGTTGTTGTTGTGTATTTAGGATAACTGAATTTTTCGTTTAAAAACTTTGCTTCCGTTTTTAATGCTAGAGCCACCCAAAAACGGAAGCTATAGGAGGGGTAGAATATAGTTCGTAAACGTTTTTTTCAATTATCCTTTTTAAGGCATTACTACCTCAAGAAATACAATCATTTTGCGATAAGGTTTGGAGTGAATCAATGTTGTTTTACTTTCGCGTAATTACTTTGGTTCTGCAGTTTCCGCCGATAATCTATTGCGTATTTTTTATTCACCTTTGTAAATGAATTAGGATGTAATAATTGATAATTATCTTTGATGATAATTATCAATTATTTTTCAAAATGAATGATGACGGATAAGGAGAAATTACAGCAATACTTAGAGAGGAAAGGCTTTTAGAAAAATTCATTTTACACTAAAACTGGCTTGTCTATTGGTTTTTTAGATAGCGGTAAATCTTTTGGATTGGACAAGTTAAAGTTGATTGTAGATAATTATGATGATCTAAGTTTAGACTGGCTCATTTTTGATGAAGGCGAGATGATTGTTGAAGCTTCAGATAAAAAAGGAATGATGAAGCCTATGCCAAAGAAATCGTTTAAAACAATTCCTGTTAAGGCAGTGTTGAGTAAAAAAATGATTCCTCATGTTGTAACAGTAGATAGTGAGGGAAATGAAAATATTTCCTTGGTAAGAAGTAAGGTTGCAGCCGGTTATGCAACCGGATTTATGGAACCGGAGTTTATTAGTAGTTTGCCAGACTTGAATAATTCTACCTTTAGGATGTTTGAAGTAAATGGGAACAGTATGCTACCTACTTTACATTCTTTGATATTGTTATTGGAGAGTTTGTTGAAGATTTAAGAGATATTAGGAACGATAGAGTGTATGTGATTATTACTGATGAGGATTTAGTAGTAAAGAGGTGCATTCGTCACGAAGATAAGATCATAGCAAAAAGCGATAATCGAAATCAAGGTTATGATGACATCGTTTTTGATTTTGAAAATATTCGAGAAGTGTGGTATGTTAAACGAAGGTTAACAGGGCAATTGTCGGGGCAGACAGATATTTTGCTCGAATAGACAGTTTAGAGGCTAGAATGGGAATTCAAGAGATCAAAATTAAATAAATTAACGATTAGTGAGATATGATTTGTATTAATTTGAAGGTGTGATTTGAAGCATATTCAGAGAGTTATATTGTTTTTTATTCTTGTAATTGTTGGGTTGAGTTTTAACCATCAACGGATGTCAAGTTTCCCAATAAATATTCATGCATGGGCAGAAGCAGACCATTATGCAGTAGTTCTAAACTTTATTGAGAATGACCTTCGGTTTTGGGAGGTAGAGACATTTGTTTTAAATCCGCAATTCCCTGCTGAGTTAAATGAAACTACTGAAAACGGTGCGTTAGCCATGGATTTTCCACTTTTCCACTACGGAGTAGCTATGGTAATGACTATCATTGGAAATCAAGCTAGTATTGTTTTTCGAGTTTTGGTTTTTTTATTTAGTTGCCTTTCTCTTGTTTTCTTTTTTAATGCAGTTTATCTGATCAGTAAAAGTTATCTAAAGAGCTTATTATGTGTTCTTTTTGTAATTACGTCTCCAGTCTTTATTTATTATCAGAATGGGATGTTGATTAGTATACCATCCCTTTCAATTTCTTTGATTGCGTTTTATTATTTGATAGCTTATGTGAAAACAAGGCAATTCTATTGCCTCGTTTTATGCGGCATACTGATGACTTTAGCATCATTAATGAGGATGACTTATGTTATGCTGATGTTCTCATTTCTCATTTCTATTTCTTTTTTCATTTTTAAGAATAAAGCTTTTAGGTTCAAAAAGGAGTATTTGGTTTTTTTCATTAGTCTTTTGGCTATTGCTTTGTATCGTTACAGCCATTGGTTGATAGCAAAGGAGTATGGAAGTATTTTCTTAAATCACCTTCTTCCTGCTAAAGGTCTAAGTGAATTTTTCGAATACTTTAGCGATGCATGGAATAGGTGGAAGTACGACTATTTTTCTGCCACCCATTATACGTTCTTCTTAGTTTCTTTAGTGGCTGCCTTCTTTTTTAGACGAAAGATATCTCAAGAGTTAAAACTTGTAAGTTCGATTGTGTGTTTAAGCATTGTTGCTTCGATTCTTTTTTTAATTGCCATGATCAGGCAGTTTCCGCAGCACGATTATTATTTTTTAGATACCTTCTTTCTACCTCTTGTATTACTTGTTGTTGTAGGGGTTAGTCTTCTTCCAAATACAAGAGAAGTATGGTGGAAGTATATTTTTCTATTGGTGTTCTTTATTCAACCTGCTATTCATGCGAATGATAAACAGCAAGAGAGGAGCAGAAGTGTAGATGCTAGTTTGCCGATACAGACCGTAATCGAATTAGAAGATGTATCTCGATTATTGGACTGTATGTCAATTTCTAAAGAGAAGAGAGTGCTTGTAATGGGAGCACATGGAGCTAACCTGCCATTAATTTTATGTCAAAGAAAAGGGTATTCTACCATCTTTAATCAAGAGCAGGATTTGAGGCGTTCAATTGATTGGAATTATGATTATTTGATTCTGCCGCAAGGCTTATTTTTAGATCATATTTACAGGGAATTTCCTGATATTATCAATCGATTTGAAAGAATAGGAGGCAATCTTAAGGTGGGTATCTTTAGAAAGAAATTGATGCCTCAACAGGCATTATATCGCTTTTTAGGACTTGATGAAACAAGCTCTCATTTGTTTAACAGAAGAGTAGACTTTGAAGGTGATGAGGATACTCTATTTCTTAAAGATGTTCTGAAAACTAATCAAGTAAGTTATTCCGGTGAGTATTCCTATCAGCTGTTAAAGAATAAGGAATTTGGTCTAAATTTTCACATAAAAGGAGTTGATCTTGTGCAAGATAATCTGTCCTTATTATTGAACTTTAAAGTTGCTCCAATTATCAACTCAGGAGTAAAGTTTGTTGTTCTAATAAAAGATGAAAGTAATGACGAGATTTTGTTTTCGCAGTCAAAGGATTTAAAACCTTTTGATAATGAAAATAATGATTGGGAGGATAGGAATTTGCTTTACTCTTTTCCTAAATCTAAGTGTTCGAGTTGTAGAATTGAATTTTTTATTTGGAACCCCTACCAAGCACAGGTAAATTTAGATGATCTGAACATTAGAGTTCTAAGGAGTCAGGCCTGTAATTGATTTTTAAGTTGTATTGTGCAAGCCATCTTTAATTAGAGAAGGCTAAGAATTTTTTTCAAATCAACATTTCCTCCACTTAAAATAATGCCAACCTTCTGATCTTTAAAAAGAGCTTTGTTTCTTAGTAGTGCCGCTAAAGGAACAGCGGAGGAAGGTTCTATGATAGTTTTCATTCGTTCCCAAATCAAACGCATCGCTTCTTTTATTTCCCGATCGTTCACTAGCAAAATGTCACTGACCTGATCTTTGATGATCTCATAATTTATTTTACCTAAAGAAGTGAGTAAGCCATCTGCTATAGTGTTGGGGGAAATTTGTGGAATTAGCTTTCTTTGTTTGAAGGATTGATAAGCATCATCTGCTCCTTTGGGTTCGGTTCCATAGATCTTGCAGTTATTTGAAAAAAACTGGGCAGATAGTATGGTTCCTGCTAATAATCCACCCCCTCCAACAGGGCAAAGAATACTTTCAAGTTGAGGAACTTCTTCTATGAGTTCTTTGGCTGCTGTTGCTTGACCGATGATAATGTCTTTATTGTCATATGGATGAATGAAAGTGGCAGTTTTATCTTCAATGATTTTTTGAGAAGTTGTTTCTCTTGCTACCAGAGTAGCCTCGCAAAAGGAAACGATTCCACCATAATCCTTCACAGCTGCAATTTTTACTTTAGGAGCATTCTCAGGCATTACGATGTAAGCTGGAATACCAATGAGTTGGGCAGCTTTAGCAACGGCTTGAGCATGATTTCCCGAAGAGTGTGTGACTACGCCAGCCGAAATTTTGGTTTTGTCGAGTTGGAGAATTGCATTACTAGCTCCTCTCATTTTGAAAGCCCCAATCTTCTGAAAATTTTCACATTTGAAGTGGATAGAACAGCCTGCTATTTTATCAATGGCTTGTGAGGTCAGTACTGGAGTTTGATGAATATAAGGGCGAATCCGCTCGTGTGCTTTATTGATTTCCTGTGGATCAAAAATTTCAGAGTTGATCATTGTAGTTTACTTTGAACGAAGTTCAGCATTCATATCATCAACTTTTTGGACCAAATCTCTTTTGTATTGTTCCATCTGATTTGCGATTTCATCATCTGATGTTGCTAATATTTGAGCAGCTAGTATGGCCGCATTTTTTGCTCCATCTAATGCAACTGTTGCAACTGGCACTCCACCTGGCATTTGTAGGATAGATAATACTGAATCCCAGCCATCGATTGAATTACTAGATTTAATAGGTACTCCGATGACAGGTAGTGGAGTAGAGGCTGCCACCATTCCGGGTAAATGCGCAGCGCCACCGGCCGCCGCAATAATTACTTTTAGGCCTTTCGATTTAGCTGATTTTGCATATTCCAGCATCTTTTCTGGCGTTCGATGTGCAGAGACAATCTCCACTTCAAAATCGATATTTTGTTCCTTAAGGAAATCTAAAGCAGCATTCATAACTCTTAAATCAGAGATGCTGCCCATAATTATTCCAATTCTAGTGCTCATATTATTTTGAGGTTACGTTGACAATAGATTTTACTTTTCTGGCGATTTGCTTCGCTTTTTCCATACTTTCATTTATGATGGTAATATGTCCCATCTTTCGAAAAGGTTTTACTATCTCTTTCCCATATAGATGGGGGTATACTCCTTTAAGGCTTAAAACTTCTTCTAATCCTTCATAATGAGCAGTTCCATTTGCTTTTTCGTCTCCTAATAAGTTTACCATTACGGAAGGTAAAATTAAATCGGTAGATCCTAATGGTAGATTTAAGATGGCTCTTATATGCTGTCCAAATTGAGAAGTGTAGTTGCCTTCAATGTTTTGATGACCACTATTGTGGGCTCTTGGAGCAATTTCGTTGATTAAGAGTTTACCTTCTTTATCTAAGAAAAGCTCTACAGCTAAAAGACCTACCATTTTTAATTCTTCGATTAATTTGGAAGCTAATTCATATGCTTTTTGTTCAATTTCATCACTCACATTTGCTGGAGAGAAAAGAAATTCAACCATGTTCGCCTTTGGGTTAAATTCTAATTCAACCAAAGGAAAGTACTTGATTTCTCCTTTTTCGTTTCGTGCAATAACAACTGATAATTCTTTGTCAAGATCTACCGCTTCTTCAATCATGGAAGCTTTGTCAAAAGCATTCTCAAGTGCCTCTCTATTGTTGATTTTCGTTACGCCATACCCATCATAGCCTGAAGTGCGTAACTTTTGAAAAAGCGGAAATTGAAGTGAAGTGTTTTGTATTTCCTCTTTTGATTGAATTAGTTCAAATTTAGAAGTAGGAAGTTGGTGATCTACATAAAATTGCTTCTGAAGGCCTTTGTCTTGTATAATTTTTAAAACAGATGCTTGAGGAAAAACCTTTACACCCTCTTCTTCTAATTTTGCTAATGCATCTGAATTGACATCTTCAAACTCGATGCTTACCACATCTTTATCCTTTCCAAACTCATAAACAGTATCGAAATCTTTAAAATCTCCAACAACAAAGTTATTGGCCATATTTTTACATGGAGCATTTTCCGAAGGGTCTAAAATATCTATGTGAAGATTCAAATTATAGGCCTCCTGAAGACTCATTCTGCCCAATTGCCCACCTCCTAATATTCCAATTTTAAAATTTTCCGAATGAATATTTGTCATCTTGTTCTGCTTTTTTTAAAAAGGGTAAAGATAAATGGAATATATGAGAGAATTAACATGATTTTCGACTGATTAAAGTGGTTTATTGATACATTTGCCCACTTCAATTTCAAAAGATATAATTTGAAAAAAATTAAACTTCACGATAAGATCTTTGAGCCATTTATCTCAGAGGAAAAAATAGATCAAGCAGTAAGCGAAGTAGCGAAAAAGATCACGAATAAGTATGAAGGTAAAACGCCTGTATTTATTGGCGTTTTGAACGGATGCTTCTATTTTACTGCTGACTTATTAAAGAAAATAGACTTTGATTGTGAAGTCTCTTTTGTTAAAGTTGCTTCCTATCAAGGAACCCAAACTACAGGAAATGTACGTCAGCTTTTAGGATTAGATCAAAAAATTAAAGGCAGAGATGTAATTATTATTGAAGATATTGTTGATACAGGAAATACCATTGAAGCAGTAATTGAAATTATTACGAATATGGGAGTCTCTAGTGTTGCTGTTGCAACCTTGTTGATGAAGCCTGATGTTTATGACAAGAAGGTCAAAATTGACTATGTAGCTTTAAATATAGACCCTGAATTTGTAGTAGGATATGGTCTAGATTATGACGGATTAGGAAGAAATTTAAATCAGCTTTATGTACTTTCACAAGCACAAAATTTAAAATCTGACGAGGATATGTTAAATATAGTTTTGTTTGGACCTCCGGGAGCAGGAAAGGGAACGCAAGCGATTAAATTAAAAGATAAATACAATTTAGTTCACCTCTCTACAGGAGATATTCTGAGAAAAGAAATAGGAGAAGGTTCGGAATTAGGAACTCTTGCTAAGTCTTTTATGAATAAAGGAGAATTGGTTCCTGATGGGGTAGTGATTGATATGATTGAGAATTGTTTGAATGATTATAAAGATTCGAACGGATTTATTTTTGATGGTTTTCCACGAACGACAGAACAGGCTAAGGCATTAGATAATTTATTGCAAAAGCATGATGCTGGAATTGATACTATGTTATCTTTAGAGGTAGATGATGAAGAGTTAGTAGATCGTATTGTTAAAAGAGGAAAAGAGAGTGGAAGGGAAGACGATAAAAATGAATCTGTCATCTTTAATCGAATAGTTACCTATAACAAGAAAACTTCTCCTTTAAAAAGTTATTATGACGAACAAGGTAAATACAATTCAATTACAGGAGTTGGAACTGTTGAAGAGGTTTTTGATCGTTTAATAACGTCAATCGATTCCTAAAACTTTACTCCAGCTATTAGAATATCATCTACTTGATCTTCATTGCTCATCCAGTCTTGAATTGTGTGTTTGATTACTTTTTGCTGCTCAATCATTGATAAATGAGCAATGTCTCTGAGCATTTCACCAACATTTCTGGTCATGAATTTTTTGCCATTGGCGCCGCCAAATTGATCGGGGTAACCATCTGAAAACAAGTAAAAACAATCTCCTTTTTGAAACTTAATTCGTGTTGTTGTGAATTCTTTTTCTCTTCGGGAAACCCCTCCAATAGAAAATTTGTTTCCTTTATAGATGTGTAACTCTCCTGATCTGATAAGGTATAATGGACGCATTGCTCCAGCGAACTCTAGACGTTGTTGCGTATAGTCTACATGAATAAGACCTAATTCCATTCCGTCCTTGCTGTTTCTTTCAGTCATTGAATTTTGGTGCAAAGCAACTCTAACCCTCTTATCTAATTCTCTTAAAATTACACCTGGGTCTGTTATGGATTGTTGATTTACAATTTCGTTTAATTGTGTATACCCAATGAGAGACATAAATGCGCCAGGAACTCCATGACCTGTGCAATCAACAACCGCAAATAAAGGCTTGTTTCTTATTTTTTCATACCAGTAGAAATCTCCACTAACAACATCTTTTGGTTCGTAGTAAACAAAAGATTCTAAGAAGCCGTCTTTTAGTCGTTGAAGTGGCGGAAGAATAGACGCTTGTATTCGTTTTGCATACTGAATGCTTTCATTGATCTCTTTGTTGTTGACCTCTGCCATTTCTTTTTCACGCAACAACTCATCAGTTCGTTCTCTAACTTTATCTTCTAATGTTGCGTTGAGTAATAACAATTCTTTATTAGCCTGATCTAAGTCGGCCAAGCTTTTAAATAAAGCTTGTTCCGCATTTTTCTTTTCAGTAATATCTCTTATAATTCCTTGATAGCCAATTATTTTTCCGATTTCGTCATAAATCAACATAGAACTAAGAAGGCAGTTAACAGAAGATTTATTGTCTTTCTTTTGAAGTAGTATTTCATAATCAGAAACTTGTCCTTCTTTTGAAAGTTTTTCTTTTAATCTTTCTCTATCCGCTTTATTTACATAAAGATCTTTTACTTTTAATTCTTTTAGGTCTTCAATTGTATACCCAAACAGAGCTAGGCCTGAGGGGTTAATGTCTATGAAGTCTCCCTCAACAGTTGACATATAAATAGCATCCTTAGATCGAAGAAATAGCTGGCGGTATTTCTCTTCACTTCTTCTAAGGTCTTTTTCTGAGTTTTTTCGCTCAATGGCATAGATGATCGATTTTAGCAAAGAATCAGTATCCATTTTGGTTTTCTGAATAAAATCTTGTGCTCCTTTTTTAACTGCTTCAATAGCAATTGAATTGTCATCAATCTCTGTTAAGATAAGAAAGGGAATGTTGGAATAGCTTTTGAATAAACTGTCAAATGTATGTAAGCCGTAACTGTCAGGTAGAAACAGGTTGATTAGAATAATGTCTGTTTTATTCTTACTTAAGAAACTATAGCTTTCACTTAAATTCTGAAAATGGGTAATCTCAATTTCAACGCCTTTCATTGATCCGATGAGATGAGCAATTGCGTATGCATCTTCTTCAGAATTTTCAATTAGTAAAAGCTGTATTTTTTTCAAGGCGACAATTAATTTTTAGCTTCTGCAATTTAATAAAGAAGTGTCGCATGTTTTGCATTTTATTCAATGAATCGACCAAGAATAAGTGCTTTTCAGTGAAGAAAGCTTTTCTTTCGACGAAAGTCTTATTTGGAAGCATTACTGCAAGGTGTTTTTCCATTTTTATCTTGATAGAATAGATACATTTGTGAAAAAATAGCCATGGCTCAAAGTAACTTCATTGATTATGTAAAAATCTGTTGTAGATCCGGCCAAGGAGGTTCAGGTTCGCACCATTTAAGAAGGGATCGATTAACGGCAAAAGGTGGACCAGATGGAGGAGATGGTGGCCGAGGCGGACATATTATTATTCGAGGGAATAAGCAGCTTTGGACTTTACTTCATTTAAAGTATAAGCGACATGCAATTGCTGAAGCTGGTCAAAATGGCGGAGATAGTACAAGTACGGGTAAAGAAGGGGATGATCAATACATTGATGTTCCTGTAGGGACAGTGGCTCGTGATGTAGAAACTGGAGAACAGTTATTCGAAATCATGGAAGATGGAGAAGAGCAAATTATTTTGAAAGGAGGAAGAGGTGGTTTAGGAAATGCTCATTTTAAATCTTCTACCAATCAAACTCCAAGATACGCTCAAACAGGAGAAGATGGGAGTGAAGAATGGAAGATATTAGAGTTAAAAGTTTTAGCGGATGTCGGATTAGTTGGTTTTCCAAACGCCGGTAAATCAACTTTACTATCTGTACTTTCAGCAGCAAAACCTGAAATTGCAGATTATGCTTTTACAACTTTAACTCCAAATCTTGGAATTGTAGCCTATAGAAATCATCGTTCTTTTGTAATGGCAGATATCCCTGGAATTATAGAAGGAGCTCATGAAGGAAAGGGCTTAGGCTTGAGGTTTTTGAGACACATTGAAAGAAATGCCGTTTTATTATTTTTAATTCCTGCTGACAGTGATGATATTATTAAAGAATATCAAATTTTAATGAATGAATTAAAGCAGCATAATCCTGAGCTTTTAGATAAGAATAGAGTTTTGGCCATTTCAAAGGCCGATTTGTTGGACGATGAGTTGAAAACTGAGATTAAAGAAGAGCTTGCTCCGCAGGAATGTATCTTTATTTCATCGGTAGCTAGCGAAAATTTAATTGAACTTAAGGATTTATTATGGTCGAAAATAAATGAGTCAGATGCTTGAAACGCTTGAGCAATATGATCAATCTCTTTTTTTGTGGCTAAATAGTTGCCATTCGGAAATTTTAGATTTTATCATGTGGCAAGTTTCAGGTAAGCTTCAGTGGGTGCCATTGTATTTAATTCTTCTTTATTTATTGTATAAAAAGTATGGTAGGAGTATCTGGGTTATTATTATTGGTGCCGCAGCTGCAGTTACATTAGCAGATCAGATTTCAGTTCAATTGTTTAAAGATGTTTTTGAGCGATGGAGGCCTTGCCATAACTTAGATCTAAAAGAATTGGTGCATACTGTTAATGGGAAGTGTGGAGCTAGATTTGGATTTGTTTCTAGTCATGCAGCAAATTCATTTGCTACAGCCAGCTTTATTGGTTTGTTACTGAATAAAAAAATACTTAAGTACTTGCTTCTTTGGGCAATATTAGTTGCTTATAGTAGAGTATATTTAGGTGTGCATTATCCAGGAGATATTATAGGAGGAGCAATCTTGGGAACTGCAATTGGGTTTTTTATTTATAAAGGTGTTGGTCTTGGGTTAAAAAGGATCAATCATGTTTAATAACATTCTCCTTGTTTTTATTGGAGGCGGCTTAGGTTGTGTTTGTCGCTTTCTTATTTCAAAAATATCATTGCATTATTGTAATGGTTCCTTTCCTGTAGGAACGTTTGTTTCAAATGTAATTAGTTGTATAATTCTTGCCCTATTAGTTTATTTCTTCTCTATTAGAACTGATTTAAGTTCTAAGGCATTGTATTTTTTATTGATTACCGGTTTTTGTGGTGGCTTAAGTACATTTTCTACTTTTAGTTTTGAGACATTTGAGCTATTTAAACAAGGGAATCCGATGCTTGCTCTCTTAAATATTGTGTTAAGTATATCTGTAGGTCTAGGGGCGATGTATTTTCTCTATAAGCAAAATTGATTAAAATGAGAAATAACTTATTAATAGCTGGGTTGTTATTGACAGGAATATTGTCAGGGCAAACTCAAAAAAGGCCTAAATTAGTGATAGGGGTCGTAGTAGATCAAATGCGCTACGATTATCTAGATCGTTTTTTTGATGATTTCTCAGATACCGGTTTTAAGCGATTGATAAATGAGGGCTTCAATTGTAAAAATGTTAATTATAATTACAAGCCAACCTATACAGGGCCTGGCCATGCAACTATATTTACAGGAGTCCCTCCATCGGTTCATGGCATTGTGGGAAATTATTGGTTTGATAGAAAGTTGAACAAACCTGTATATTGTGTTAAAGTTGATTCAAAAGAAGGAATAGAGAAAAACCCATCAAGATTATTAGTAGAAACTTTTGCTGATGAAATGAAGCAATTCTCAAATTTTAAATCTAAAAGTTTTGGTATTTCGTTAAAAGATAGGGGAGCAATACTTCCTGCGGGTCATCTTGCAGATGGGGCATATTGGTTTGACGATAAAACAGGGGAATGGATTTCTAGTAGTTATTATCCCAAAAAGAGACCTCAATGGTTAGCTAAATTTAATGATCAAGATTTTGAGAAAGAATACTTAGCTGAAGGCTGGGGTTTGATGCATGAAGCATCAAATTATTCGGAAAGTTGGCCTGATTTGAATAGTTTCGAAAATAAGTTGAGTGAAAACTCCTCAACTGTATTTCCATACGATCTTAAAAGTGTAAAACAAGAAATTGGTTGGGCTGTATTAAAAAGAATTCCTCAAGGAAACCAGATGTCGGCCGATTTATTCATGGAATTGATAGAAGGCGAAGAATTGGGCAAAGATGAGATAACTGATTTTATTTCACTTAGTTTTTCTGCAACAGATTATGTTGGGCATCGTTTTGGGGTTCAATCAGTAGAAGTTCACGATACCTATCTTCGACTTGATAGAACGATAGCTGAATTGTTAAGCTTTCTAGATAAAAAGATTGGAGAGAAGGAATATGTGTTTTTTTTAACTTCAGATCATGGGGCTAGCATGCCTTTGGCCTATTTAGAAGAAAAAGGCTTACCACATGGGAAAATAGATGGAAAAGAACTTACAGCAAACTTGAAAAAGCAAATGCAATTACAATTTGGAGATTCTTCTTGGCTGGCAAAGTTGATGAATCTGAATGTATATTTTAATGAAAGTTTAAAAAGAGCTAACGAACAAAAATATCTAGAGATTAAATCGTTTACTAAAAAATGGTTTCAAAATCAAGCAGGAATTGTTCATGTTGTAGAAAATGGAGCCTTATTTAAATCTACCGAAGAAAGAGTAAATCGCACATTATTGGGAATACACCCAGATAGAGCGGGAGATTTAATTTTAATAGAAGAACCCAATTGGGTGTCTTATTCTGAAAAAGGCTCAACTCATGGTTCAGCCTACGCCTATGATACTCATGTACCATTAATTTTCTTTGGCAAAGGCATAGAGAATGGAGAAAGCTCAATGCCATATTCTATCACTTCTATCGTGCCAACATTATCTCTTTTGTTAAATATACCCTTGAATCATGCTTTGCAGACTTCGCCAATTGAGAAGATTATTAGATAATAAAAAAACCCCTGAAGTAAACTTCAGGGGTGCAAAACTCATCTATTTTATTAACCAATTAAATTTGATTCGGACGAATCATTATAGAGTTTTGCTTAGGAGAGAAGGTAGTAAACTTCTTTACGAAGTCGCGAATTAGTAGCTCTTTGTTAGTATGTACTTGTGATGTGTTTTTTGTTGTTAAGTTGAATCCAAAATTGAAATAATCTCCTGAGCCTTCAATTACTCTTAGGCGTTGGAAAAAGTTATCGTTAATTTCAATTTGAGACAGGCTTATTGCGTGAGTTAATGTTTGATTGAAAATTGTATCCATAAACAAGGATTCGACTCCAAATGGCATTTCTGAAATTTGTCCATAACAAACTTCAAGCAGTTGTTTAATGCTCCATTTGTTTTCTTTCAATAACTGAGTTTGCTTACAATGGCTAGCTAGTAGTAACATTGAAGTGTTCAGAATAGTTTCAGAAATTCTATTCTCATTTATCTGATGAAGAGTTCTAATTTCTTTGTAAACAACGATCAAATCTTTGATGGTAATCCCTTTGGAATTGTTGTCAAGAAAATAAGATAGCTTTTTACTTAATTTCTCAAATGTTTCGAAAACAAGATTGTTGTTCTCTTCCATCTCAGTATACTTGTTATATAGGTGAAGATATACTGCATGTAAAGGACTGCCTTTACTGATTTTTGTTAACTCCTTTAATAAGGGAGCAGATTCTTGTTCTAAATTAAACCTCTTCATTTGGTGGAAAAGATTTTCTAGCTTCTTTGTTTTTTGAGCATTATTTTCAAACTGCTCTAAATGTATAGCATAATGCACAGTTGCTAAAAAACGATCTCTTGCATTCTCTGCTTTTAATCCGTACAATTCTTGAATTGCAACTAAAATTGGTCTTTCCAATCTTGGATAATTGCTATCATTTAAATAACAACTGATCATTATTTCTTTCTTAGACTCTCCCATCATCATGCTGTTGAAGATAGAAAGTACTGAGCTGTTGTAAGCAACTTTTGACTGTAAGCTCTTCTCTACCTCTAGCTGCTGCATGGTGGTTAGTTGGGATAGAAGAGTGGATACTGTCAACATTCGTTTTATTGTTTGTTTGATTACGATGTAAAAGTATCCACATACCTTTTCTATATATAGGACATCTTATTTATAATTGGGACAATAGAAATGAAAAAAAATCAACTCGAATAACGCATAACTAATTAATATATAATTTGTTATGCGTTATTCGAGTTGGATAGCTAAAAGTCGTAATATGTTATGTGTTTCTGACTACTTATTCTCCCCTAATTTTGTGCAGGAGCTACCACTGCTTGATCCCAGTCATTTAAATTTCCACCTTCTTCTAGGTACTTAGTTTTTAATTCTTCTTGTGTCCTGGTTTCAAAGTTAGCTGGTGTTCCGTATCCTAGTAATGAAATTAAAAGTGCAATTAAAGTAGTCATAGTAAGGAAGTTATATGTAATTGGTGGTGAATTATTCGGGTTGGACAGCTAGAAGCCGTAATATGATTAGTATGTTTCTGACTACTTATTCTCCTTCATTTGGAGCAGGAGCTGCCACTGCTTGATCCCAGTCATTTAAATTTCCACCTTCTTCTAAGTATTCAGTTCTTAGCTCTTCTTGTGTCATGGTTTCAAAGTTAGCTGGTGTTCCGTATCCTAGTAATGAAATTAAAAGTGCGATTAAAGTAGTCATAGTAAGTAAGTTATAGGTGTATTTTATATTTTGCTTGCTGCAAACATACGCCTGTTAAAAACTATTATTTTAGGACAAAATAGCTCATTATCGGACAATTAGGGAGGGGGCTTTTAAAAGAAAGGAAAAGCAGTAAACTGACTAAGAAAGCTTTTCTCTATTTTCGCTTGGACAATAGAAATGGAAAGAAATAGATATTTAACACAATTGCTTGATGTAATCCGAGTGCTTAGGGGCTCCGAAGCAGATCTTGCGAAAAAGCATCTTATCGCTTACGAAACAAATCATACAGCAAAGCGTAGGAAAATGTTTCAGCTGTACAAATATATCAAAATTAATGACATAGAAGATTATGCTAAACTAAAAAAGAAAATTTCCCCCGATTCTACTGACGATTCCTTCAATAAATTGATCCGAAGAACGACGGGGCGAATTCAAGAATCTTTAATAGTTGACGTGAATATTCGAAGAAAAGACGCGTACAATGAAGTATTTAGAATGAAGTTCTTTTTGAGAAAACAATTAATGCAGGCTGAAATACTGATGAGTAGAGGCCTAGCCACTCGCCCAAGGATCATATTTGACAACTCTATTCGAATTGCCAAGAAATATGAATTGTACGATGAATTGATAGAATCAACTGAATTTAAACAGAGGTTAGTCTATGATACACAAGGGATAAAGGCTTTTAGGCAAGTTGTAGAGGAATTAGATTTTTATGAAAAATGCCGGTATTATCTAAGAAAAACAAAAAGAATTCAAACAATGCTTGAAGTGACTATTTTGCAAAAGTCGTTCGTTGGAAAAATTAATAAGAGCCAAAAAAATGATATTAATAAAATACTAGACTACTACGAAGAAACAAAGTCGGCTAATATATTGAGTTATTATTATTTATTAAAGCTAAGGATAGCAAAGATAGAGAGTAATTTGAACGAGGTTTCTATGGTAATTAAAAGCCTGATTGATTTAGTAAGTAACTCCTCCGCATTATATTCAATCGCAAGGATCTCATTTCTAAAAAGAGAGTTGGCTAATGTAGAGTTTACTAAGATGGATTTTGAGGTGGCTCTAGTAGAGATTGAAAATGCTATAGGTGAGATTAAAAAGGATGGAATGCTGTATGTTGGTCTTCAGACTAGAAAGCTTGAAATATTAATCTTGTTATCTCGATACCAAGAGGTATTTCCTGTAATTGAAGAGTTTAGCAATTTAAAGTTTATAGAAAAGTATCCGTATCAACAATCATTGATTAATTATAACAAAGCGATTGCTCATTTTGGGCTTTTGGAATACAAGCAGGCATTAAACCTTCTTTCTCAAAAGAATGAAACCGAGAAAGATAAAGAAGGTTGGAACGTATGGATTCGAATCATGAGAATTCTATGTTCTATTGAACTCTTAAAGTTGAACATGATTGATTATGATGTAGAGAGTTTTCGTAAGTACCTTCAACGAACTGCCAAGCAATATGAAGTTCGCGAGCGTGATAAATTAATTCTAAATGTATTAATGGAACTGGACAAGCAGAGCTATAATTTTGAAGCCACTTCTGTAGAAAAAGAAAAGGAATTAAATCTACTCAAATCCACCGATAAAAAATTCGCTTGGAACCCAGATTCTCCTGAAATGATTTTATTTCACGAATGGTTTGAAGCCAAACGATTAAAGATGGCATATCTGCCTAATTTTGAGGTTTATCGAGAGGCGAGGAAAAATTAATTATGAATTGCTAATTGATAATGAATAATTACTGATGTGGGATTGTGATCGACTTTAGGAGAGACGAAATCTCTTTAAGAATACACCAAATGTTTTTTCAATGCTTTATATTGATTTTTGGTCTAAAAAATAGAGTAAATGATTGAGAATATAAAAGGATATTGTTTCTTAATAAATTATTGAATTATAAGGAATAAAAATTATTTTCTATTTAGTATTCAGGATGTTGTCTTGGTGAATTATTAATTAGACAATCGTTATTGTTAATTCTCAATTAGTCACTCAATAAGCCCTTAATGTCTTTATTGTCGCCATAAATGACCATGATGTCATTCTCTTCCAAAACTGTTTTGGGAGAAGCAACACCTTGAACAGTATTTACCTCTCTATTTACACCTAACAGATTTTTCCGTTCCTCTTTTTTTATGGTGGTCAACACAACCACATTATGTCGTCGTCTAAAACCAACTTCTTGTAAAGTTTGTCCAGTATATTTCTTAGGTACTGTTACTTCTACAATGCTATATTGGCTGCTTAATTCGAAGGATTCAACTACACCTTTTAAAGTTAATTTCTTAGCCCAGCGTTCTGCTGTTTCTTCCTCAGGATGAACCACATCATCTACGCCAATAGCTTCAAGTACTGTTTCATGTAAAGGAGTAATGGCCCGAGAAATTAGGCGTTTTACTTTAAGGTTTTTTAATACAGCAGTAGTCATCACATTTGCTCCTTGGTCTTCTCCTATAGCAACAATTACAACATCTGTATCTTTTAATGGGAGACCAGATACCGTAAACTGATCAGTAGAATCCATGCAAACGGTATGGGAAATAGATTCTTTTAATAAGTCTACTTTATCCATATTACTATCTACACCAATTACTTCGTTACCTGCTTCTGTTAGCTTCTGACCCAAGGAAGATCCAAAGTTTCCTAAACCAAAAATGATATACTTCATGTGTTAAAATTAATTGATTAAGATCTCTTCTTTTGAATAACGATAGTTTTTAAATTTCTCTTTACGAATCAAAGCAATAAGAATTGTTAGCATGCTTACTCTACCAACAAACATGATCAAGATAATTACTAGCTTGCTAGGGCTTGAAAGTTCACTTGTAATACCAACACTAAGTCCAACCGTGCTATAGGCAGAGAAACACTCAAACGCAATACTGAGTAGATCTTTTTCACTATCGAAGTAGGTAATGGCAAAAACCCCTGCTCCGATAATAACTAGAGAAAGTGTGATAATGGCAAAAGCCCTTCGAACAGATATATCAGAAATCTCTCTTCGAAAGATTTCAATTCTAGATTTACCTCTTGCTAAACTCCAAAAATTGAGGGTAGCAATTGCAAACGTACTGGTTTTTATTCCCCCTCCTGTGGATGCAGGAGAGGCGCCTACCCACATTAGTAAGAAAATTAGCATCAAAGTAGAAAAGTTTAATGCTGAAGTATCCACGGTATTGAATCCTGCAGTTCGGGGGCTTGCTGCGCTAAACATTGCAGTAATCACTTTTCCGAAACCACTATGCTCTGCTAAGGTATTGTTGTATTCAAAGAAGAAAAAAATGATGGAGCCAACTATAAATAGTGTTAAACTGGTAATGAGTGTAATTCTAGAACTTAAATTGATCACCCAGGGAGTTACTAAGTTTTCCTTTTTTTCTCCTAAAAGAAATGGAATAATTCTTTTGCTAACAAGATATTTGAGGTATTTAAAAAGATTGAAAACAATGGGAAAGCCTAATCCTCCAAAGATGAAAAGAACCATAGCAACACCATATATTCCATAATTAAATCTGAATGCTCCTGTATATAAACTATTAGGTAAAGTGCTAAATCCTGCATTACAAAATGCCGATATAGAGTGGAAAAAAGAGAAGAAAGTTCGCTCAAAAAACGAAGGCATTTCAAGTTCGCTTAAATTCCCAAAAATTAGAATAGCGCCCAGAGTTTCAATGCTGATAGTAATTAAAAGTATGTTTTTTAACGTACTGAAGACTTCACCTAGCTTGCTTGAGTTAGACATGTCACTTAGCATCAATTGATTTTCATAAGAAGTTCCCCCACGAAAAAAATAACTAAAATAACTGGCAAAGGTCATAATTCCAAGTCCTCCAATCTGTATGAGTGTGAGGATAATACATTGTCCGAACAAGGTGAAGTAAGACCCAGTGTCTACCACAATTAAACCTGTTACGCAAACTGCCGAAGTTGAGGTAAACAGTGCGTTAAGAAAACTAATGCCTCCATGAGAGGCATTGGGCAACATGAGTAAAAGGGCTCCTAAGAATATTATTCCAAAAAAACTGATGATGAACAGCTGTGCAGGATTAAAATAGGTTCTACTGAGGCTCAATTTTTTTGCAGCTAATTCCCTAATAAATACGAGAAATATAGCGATATAATACCAGGGCGTAGAATCAAAGGAATCGAGAAATCCAACTCCTTTCAGAATTTTAAACTGGTCGATGATAAGGATAATAAAAAGTAAAACACTAATTGTATCAAAGATTAATACTTTAAAGAGCGGGCGGTTTGATTTCTTTGAGTATCGAATTGCGGTGGATACAATACCAATTAATAAAGTGAAAGCATATAACCACTTTAGTCCTATTTGTGCAATTCCATTCTGATTAAAACCAAAGTCGTAAAAAACGGCAAGAATGGAAATAATACTAATGGTTAAAGCAGACTGTTTTAATCTTCTTTCAATCAAGGAAGAAAAAGATTTATTACCCAAATTCTAACAGATAAAATTCTAAGCGCAATGTTAGGACTTTAATCGAAATTTGCTCAGTAAAATCAATAAAAAAGCCCTATCACGATTGAAACGAATAGGGCTAACAAATGTTAGTTGATTCTACTTAGAAGCAGCAACCTTAAACTTAACTTTAAAGTCGTTCATAATTGCTTTGTCTCCAAGATTGTCGAAGAAAGAACCTGAACCATATTTAATATCAAACAAAGTTCTGTCTATTACTATTTCTCCAATCGCGACCAATTTGTTTTCCTCCTGCATTAAGGTTGTTGGGATTTCAATTCGTTTTGAGATGCCCTTCAAGGTTAGTTCGCAAATTAATTTTAGTTTGTTATCTGCAGTTTTTTCAGAGCTAGTGATTTTTAATTTCCCTGTGGGATAATCTTCTACTCCAAAAAAATCAGGAGATGTTAAATGCCTTTTAAGTTTGGCATTCATTCCTTTATTTTCTATATCAGTAACCGCTATTGTATTCATGTCAATGATAATTTCTCCACTTGAAATTATGTCACCTTTAAGAACAACAAATCCTTCTATTAATTGAATTGTTCCTTCATGTGAACCTGTTACTTTTTTTCCGACCCATTCTACTTGACTGATTGATTTGTTGATAGTATAAGATTCTCCTCCCCCTGCAAAGGTGATGATGCAAATTAGGAGAAGCCCTATTGTGCTTGCTAGTTTTTTCATTTTGATTAGTTTATGGCGTTTGCTTGAGACAAATGTATAGTCTAATAAAAGAAAAATGGAAACGTTTCGAAAAAAATATAAAATTTTAACATTCTTTAAACGAGCAGAATTTGAAGAGCTTCGGTTAACTTTGGAGAGATGCCTGAGCAATTAAAAGATATAAGAAAGATTATCCACATTGATATGGATGCTTTTTATGCTTCAGTTGAACAGATGGATTTTCCTGAATTAAAAGGAAAACCATTAGCTGTTGGAGGTTCCAGAGAAAGGGGAGTAGTGGCAGCAGCAAGTTATGAAGCTCGAGCCTTTGGAGTGCATTCTGCTTTAGCATCCAGTATCGCTGCAAGACGTTGTCCTGATTTAATTTTTGTGCGTCCAAGATTTGATCGGTACAAGGAAGTTTCTTCTCAGATCATGGAAATTTTTCATGAATTTACTGACCTGGTAGAACCTTTGTCGTTAGATGAAGCTTTTTTGGATGTAACCTACAATAAGAAAGATCTGAAATCGGCAATAAAAATTGCGATGTTGATTCGAAAGGAGATAAAAGAAAGGGTAGGATTAACGGCTTCAGCCGGAATCTCTTTTAATAAATTCTTAGCAAAGACCGCTTCTGATCTCGATAAGCCGGATGGCTTGAGTGTTATTTTACCAGATAAAGCAATTGCTTTTATGGAGAAACTTCCCATTGAGCAATTTCATGGAGTTGGAAAAGTAACAGCAAAGAAAATGAAGAATCAAGGTGTGTTTTTTGGCTCAGATCTAATGAAAATGCAATGTAGTGAATTGGTTCGGCGATATGGCAAGGCAGGGAAACATTATTACAACATTGTTACCGCTAATGATACTCGGGAGGTAAAAGCAGATCGAATGCGTAAATCTATAGGTGCAGAAAATACCTTTTCAGAAAATATTATTGAAGAAGCTCAAGTATTATCTCAGTTAGAAAGAATTCATGAAACTTTGATGAAACGTGTTCTTAAAACAGAAAGCAAAGGCAGGACAGTTACTCTAAAAATTAAATACCACGATTTTACAGTAAAGACAAGGTCGAAAACGTATGAAAGCTTTACGGATGATTCTGAAATGATATGGAAGACGGTAGTAGAGCTCTTGCACCATCCAACATATTTAGAAAAAGAAGTTAGATTACTTGGTATATCTATTTCTCAGCTTGATAATTTAAAGAATGTTAAGGGCTTAGGAGCTTACCAGTTGACCTTAGATTTTTAAAGAATAGGATGAAATTTATTTTAGAGAATTGCAGCGCATTATTTTGTGAAATGGGGTAGAAACTCTAATTTTGGAAACCTTATAAATAAAACTAATCGAAATATAAAATGAGTGTTTTAGTAAATAACGATTCTAAAGTAATAGTACAAGGATTCACTGGTGGAGAAGGTACGTTTCACGCTGGACAGATGATTGAGTATGGAACTAACCTTGTAGGTGGAGTTACTCCAGGTAAAGGAGGCCAAACTCATTTAGATAAGCCTGTATTCAATACAGTTGATGAAGCTGTAACTAAAGTTGGAGCAAACGTTTCTATTATTTTCGTGCCGCCTGCATTTGCTGCGGATGCAATCATGGAGGCTGCTGAAGCAGGAATTGGTGTAATTATTTGTATTACCGAGGGAATTCCTACTAAAGACATGATTATTGTAAAAGAATACTTGAAGAACAGAGATTGTAAGTTAATTGGCCCTAACTGTCCTGGAGTGATTACTCCGGGTGAAGCGAAAGTTAGGATTATGCCAGGTTTTGTATTTAAGGAAGGGAATATTGGAATTGTATCAAAATCTGGAACTTTAACTTATGAAGCTGCTGACCAAGTAGTAAAAGCTGGTTTAGGAATTACAACTGCAATCGGAATTGGAGGAGACCCAATTATTGGAACTACCACAAAAGAAGCGGTTGAATTATTGATGAATGATCCGGATACTGAAGGCATCATCATGATTGGAGAAATTGGAGGATCTATGGAAGCAGATGCTGCAAATTGGATCAAGGAAAATGGAACAAAGCCAGTTGTTGGTTTTATTGCAGGTAAAACAGCACCAGCAGGAAGAACAATGGGACATGCAGGTGCTATTGTTGGTGGAGCTGATGATACAGCAGAAGCTAAGATGAAGATCATGAAAGAGTGTGGAATTTCTGTAGCGGAATCTCCAGCTGTAATTGGAAAAATGATGGCAGAATTGATGGGCGTTAGCGCTTAACAATTATTCACTCGTTATAAAATATAGAAAGCCCATTTAACAAAAGTTAAATGGGCTTTCTTATGATTATATATGAGCTAGATTTAATTTACTCTGAATTATTACAGTTCTAACAATAGCCCATAAATTTATAGCTTAGAATACCAAGCCATTCATGTAAAAGCCAATACCAGTTGTTCATTGTTTTAGGGTCTGGAAGTAGAAGATAATCTAATGAAAAGGTCATGTCTTCACGGCTTAAATAATCCACTGAGAAAGGAGTTATTTGGAATCCTAATTTTTTAAAACAAGCTGCAGAACGGTACATATGTGTTGCTGAAGTAGAAAGTAATACCTTAGCATCAAAGTGTGTCTTTTCTATTAACTCAATTGAATATTTAGCATTCTCAAAGGTATTTCTAGACCTAGTTTCAATTAAAATATCCTTGGAATCAACTCCAATAGAAATTAAATAATCTCGGATAGAAATAGCCTCTATTTTATCGTCGGTTAACTTACCTGAACCACCTGCAAAGAGTATTTTTTTAACTCTACCATTGAAATATAGAGGTAGAATATTCAATAGCCTTTCTGAATTGGCAAAAAAGGCTTGTTGTTTTCTTGCATTGTCATAACCTGATATCCCTCCTAATACTATTGCTACTTCAAAATGTTCATCATCTTGTATTGAATTACTAAATTGATTTTCCCATGCTTTACTAACTTCATTGAATAGAAATTGGTTAGAGAAAATGAAAAGCACTAAAATGGAAGCGACTAAAAGCCTTTTCCTTTTTTTAGAAGATTTAGTGAGAATGCTCCAGATTAAAAGGGTCGAAATCCATACAGTAGGCTGTATTAGAAAGAATAAAATCTTTGAGAAAATAAAAAACATTTATTGTTCTATCAATTTATTTGCTAAAATTGTGGCATTTTTAACACAATCACTTACCGATATTCCTTTGTAATAGTTGGCGCTAAGATAGAAATTAGGATGTGCAATTAGAAATGAGTTGATACTGTCTTCAATTTCTTGATGACCTAATTCGTACTGAGGAATTCCTTTCTTCCACCGAACAAGATTGATCATTTCAAAATTTCCTGATATACCTAATAACTCTTTAATGCTTAATGTTACTTCAGAAATAATTTCTTGATCACTTTTATGAATGAGTTCAGGGTACTTGCTACCACCACAAATTACAGAGATTAATTCTTTGTTTTTTTGAACAACATGAGGGAAAAAATGACTGTTGAAGAGGACTCCAAGAAATGGGACTTTCTCCATAGTACGACTCAAAATTCCAAATCCCTTTTGGTTGAATTTTATCTGGTTCGACGAGAAGCCTAAATGAACAACAACTGCCGGAACATAATTTATTTTGGAAAGCTGTTGGGAGAAACTAGAAGACAGTTTCGAGCAAATTTTGGAAGTGATATTTGCGGGTAAGCAGCAAATTACTTTATCTGCTAATACTGACTTTTCAAGATTATTTTGAGAATAGTTAATCTGGTATCCTTGATCGATTTGTTCAATAGAATGGATGCTTGATTGGAAGCGAACATGATCAGATATCTTATTCTCAATTGAATCAGTAAGATGCTGTAAGCCTGTTTTAAAGGTAAATATTTTTTGTTTGGGAAGGCCTAAGCGATCATACTCAAGCTTCTTTTCCTTCATCAATTTTATCATTCCTTTAATGACGCTTCCATGTTTCTGTTCAGCATCCTTTAGAATATTCAAGGTGTAATTGATACTCATCTTTTCAGGATCTCCGGCATAAATACCAGTAACAAATGGAGTAATGAAGTCTTCAAAAATTTGAGATCCAAATCGCCTTCTTGAAAAGTCGGCTAAACTCTCTTCTAGATTGTTTTGTGTTGGTTTTTTGAAGCGTTCTTTGAGTATAGAAAATAGGGTAGAAAAGCCAAAAAGCTTGCTTTTTATGGCTGATTTAATACTATTTGGGATTGGTTCTATATTTCCGTCTTTTAAAACAAATCTATTTTTTGCCGCAATATCATCTGGAAAAATTAATTCATCCCAAAGCTTAAGATCTTTAATTAACTCTTGAATTTCTTTGTTGTTGACCAATACTGTGTTTGGGCCATATTCTACAAGAAAACCATTGATGTTATTTGATTTAATTTTACCTCCAAGTTGATGACTTTCTTCTAATAGAATAAATTCTTTTCCAGCTTTTTTAAGCTGATAAGCTGCGCTTAAACCGCTAATTCCACCCCCAAGAATAACAATCATATCGTCATAGAAAAAAGTTGAGTTGAGGGTTTGTTTCTCAGTAATCTAGCATCAAAAGCCATGCAGATGTTCCGAACAAAAGGTTTTCCCTTTTCTGTTACGGTCAGCTGTTGGTTAGAAATTTCTAACAGTTCATCCTGCATCATTTCTTTTAACCGTTTGATTGCATCAATTACAAACTGATTTTGTAAGTCTTCATCCTCCCAATTTGTTTCAAAGTGACACATAATGTTGAGGATGTGCTTGCGAATAATTAAATCTTCTTTTGTTAACTCATGACCTCTAAAAATAGGAATCTCTCCTTTTTCTATCTCTTCGTAATATTCTTCAACTGTTTTTACATTTTGCGCAAATGCGTACCAGCTATCACTGATACTAGAAACGCCTAATCCAATCATTAATTGGGTTTTAGAGGCAGAGTAGCCCATAAAATTTCGATGTAGTTTTTTAGCTTCATAAGCCTGATACATTTCGTCACTTTCAAGTGCAAAATGATCCATTCCCACTTCTTTATATCCTGCTTTAAGTAAAAGTTGGTAACCTGTTTCGTACATTGCTCTTTTAACTTCTGGTGCAGGTAAGTCATTGTCATCAAATCCTCTTTGTCCGTTTCCTTTAATCCAAGGGACATGAGCATAACTATAAAATGCAATTCGCTCAGGCATTAATTCTTTCACCTTTTCGATGGTCATTTCTATGCTGTCGACTGTCTGATGAGGAAGTCCATAAACTAGATCGAAGCTTGTAGAGTTATAGCCCAATGCTCTACTTTCTTCTGTGACTCTTTTAACATTCGCAAAAGGTTGAATCCGATTGATCGTTTTTTGAACTTTTTCGTCTAAATCCTGAACACCATAACTTGCTCTGGTAAAGCCATGCTTAGCCATTACTGCTAAATGCGAAGCTGTGGTGTTATTCGGATGCCCTTCGAAGCTATATGAATGTTTCTCGGGAATAATTCCTTTGGACAAAATTCCATTTAGAAGAAGATCTAAACTCTCTGATCGAAAGAAGGTAGGAGTGCCGCCTCCAAGGTGCAGTTCGCTGATAATCGGTTTGCTATCAAATAGATTTAGGTATAAATCCCATTCTTTTAACACTGCAGTAATGTAAGGTGATTCTACTTCGTGATTCTTAGTAATTCTCTTGTTACAACCACAGAAAGTACATAGACTCTCACAGAAGGGTAGATGGATGTATAAACTAATTCCTTCTTCTTGATTGCTTTCTGAGAATGATTGCTTGACTGAGTTGATCCAGATCTGTTTTTCTATCCCCTCCTGATCCCAATAAGGGACAGTTGGATAAGAGGTGTACCGAGGACCTGGAATATTGTATTTTGAGATCAAATTTTCCACGATGTAAAGGTAAACACAGTCAGTGCTAGAAAGCGTGTTTAGTAGAACATTTCTGCCACTTTTTCCTTCTTCCCGATAATTAAATTTCCGTTGAAAAAAATGCTTGATTTTTTCTCAATGAGAAGATCTTCTTTACAATTTGTAAGTGTTAACTCATTTGTAGTAATCTTTGCAGGGCCGTATTCAGCTTTCTTTTTTAACACAACAAGGCCATACTTACAATTTGCGATCGAACAGTTCTCTAAACTAACTTCAGATAAATCTTTGGAAGCAACTCCAATGTTGCACTGTTCCATAGTTGTGTTTTTAACCCAAAGAGTAGAGCCTTCTCCGCCACTTATTCCTTTGTCTTGAATATTTTTAATAGTGCAGTTCTCTATTTTGATCTGACTAGTACTAAAGTCAATAGCATCATTCCCAACTCGGTCGAACAACGAATTTTCCAAGATTCCCGTACAAAAATCAGAATCAAAGGCATCCGCGTAGATGTTTAAAAACTTGCAATTATTTACCTTAAAGTTGGATCTAATAATGTTGAGCGCGTCTTCACATTGATTGTGTTCAAAAGTAGAGTGATTGATTTCAACTTCTGATTCGTAAAAATTAACTGCCCCTGACAGTGTCCACCCTAAATAATCTAAGGTATTAAGCTTAGAGAATATAGTATGCTTGATTATGCTCTTTTTGTTTGCTTGAAGCACCACTATTCCGTTAGAGGAATAATCAGAAGATGTTATTTTGATTATCCCACTTTCAGTTCCCTTCATTTGTAAAGCTGAATGAGAGATAATTGCAGCGTTGTTGATCATATCTAATTCTACTCCTGCCTCAAACACCACAATTCTATTTTCAGGAATTAGAATGCGTTCGGTCAATTGGTATTTTCCCAAGCTTAAGAGTAAAGTATCTCCTTTCTTTAGGAAAAGTTGTTCTGGTTTTGCCTTGTCAGAAACAAGTAATCTTTGATAGGGAGATTTCTCTGTATTTTTTCTCCAGAGAGTCAGTTCTGTTTCAAAAATGGTATTAGAATCAAGATCTTTAAAGATTAATTTTGAGACGTTTGGTATTGTAGGAATGTTTAATAGCGTATCAGACGGATGTCCAGATTGAAACTTATCTATCTCTATTTCTTTCTGGAACTCATATAAAATTTTACCCTTTTCACCTTTTAATCCTAATAGGACTAATTTACGAGGGTTGAAATTTTCAACAACTAAAGTACTATTCGAGTCATTTGTTGAATAATATGCATTTAAGAATAGAGGAATAATTGAAGGTCTATATTGATTTGAAACTTCTACTTTTTGGTCAATCAGATTGATGTTTTCAAAATAACCACTTGCAAGTTTCTTTTTTAACTCAGGGATTTCGTTCCTTAATGAATGAGCATTTTTTAATTGAAAACTACTGTCAATATGATAAGCCGGGAATTCTTTTTTTAGAAGTGTTAGATAATATTCTATAGATTCTTTTTGGGAATTGTAAAATTCAAGGAGAAAAGATTCTTGAGTGTATTTTTCAAGATAAGAAATGTACTTCTTAACAATAGTGTCTGTGGTGAATAGGGAAGGATAAATTAGATTTTCACTAACATCAGTAAAGTTTTGATCAAAAGAAAAAATATGCGCATGAGCTGACTTCTCCTTGTCTATGGAACTTGTAAAATTGTCATAATTAATTAATTCGATTTTACAATTTATAGGGTTATAATAAAACCTTTGATTGTGCCACGTTGTGCCATGTTTTCCATTTAATAAATCTGTCAGGGCAAGAAATTTTGCAGTTTTTTCAATATCAAAGATTTCTTCCGCTGGAGTTAACCTATTTTTATATTGAAAGATAAGGCTATGCGCGATTTCAAATTGAGATTTTAATTTTGGATTCTTAACAACATCTGAAGCAGAGAAGGGAATAATCCTGCTTGATTGGTATTCTGGCATAAGACTTCGATACCTTTCTTTAGCTTTAGGGTTCAATCCAAACACAGTGTTTCTCCACTTAGTATCTTCATCAAATTTTAATATTGGACCTTCTCTTCTTAAATTAAATTCAATTAATTGTTTGGCAAAATGCTCTTCAATTGCATAATTACCTCTACTCTTTGAGTTAATATAAACAGGTGCGAAATCATATCGAGTTGTTAGCAATCCTTCTTGAAGAAATAGTTGGTGAGAAACATACTCATGAAGGTAGTATCTGCTTTCAGGGGTTTGTAACGAAAAGGCCTTCATGCGCTTGAATGTTTTACCTTTTCTTATTTTAACTCTGAAAGACCATTTGGCCCCTTGGATATGATCTAACAAATCACCTTTTAATCTAGTTTTTATCGGCAAGATGTTTTCTCTAGAAGAAAAACTCCCTTTTTCCCACGAATCCCGACTAAAATGGAGTCCCGTTCTAAATGATTCAAGTCTTTCGTCTTGAAACCTTTGCATTTGTTCTTCAGTGAAGTACAAAGAAATAACTTCAGGAGTATTATGTTTTAAATACTCTTTTTCAGCTATTAGCTCAATTACCAAATCATCGAAGTATGAGCTATCGGATATAGAAAGAAAGGCAAATATTGTAATCGAATCCATATTGGGAGGGATTTCAAATTCTAATAAAATCTTCTCCCATCCGTTCTCAGCTGTTTCAACTACGCGTGTACTTGATCTAGAGAAAATAGTAGGAAAACCTCCCGCTACAACAAGGCATGATTTTTTAAAGGGGTCTTTTCTCCAGGCAGATACTTGGTAAAATTGATCTGGCTGTAAATGTTTAATTGTAGTTCCGAAGCAATATTTATAGTCCCCTTTTAATAAAGCACTTTGGGGTGCACTATGAAACTCTTTCTTTGATTTAATGCCTCCCTGATAGGTAACAAGAGATACATCTCTATAAATCTTATGAAGGTGTTTTTTCCCACCATCAATATCGAAATCCGGAGATACCTTACATTCTAATTTAAAAGGAGGAATCGAATCAGTTTTTTTATATTCACAAGAGCTGAATAAACTAAGTGCAATTGCTAGAAGGATAAAACTTCTTTTAAAAGATCGAAGGATATTATCAACAAGCATAAGTTAAACAGCTAAATGAGGGTTGAAGATTTCAATACCCCTTACATACTTTGAAAATTTATTCAATCGAATTGGAAGAGTTGAGCTAATATTTTTAACCAAACGATCATTTTTTAGATCATATTTCAGTTCAATAATCTTAGTAGGTTCTTTAAAAGATTTCTCCAAAAAACGATTATTATTTAATCTGATGTTAAAGAATGAAAGATTGTAATCTAACGTAAAGCGAAACAAAGCATCGAATGATTGGAAGTATTTTCGTTCATAGCTGTTTAATAGGGTAGGAATATTACTCTTTAACTCAAGGAGTACGAATTCTGGTAAATCTGAAGCATTAAAAAGTTTGAGCCAATCACTTTTCGTGAATCTGTCATTCAAAGTAAACGACTTTAGCGGAAACGATTTCTTTTTTCCAGCCGCCCCAAACTTCATTTTGAATTCTAAAATTGGACGCTTAATCTCTCCAAAGGTATCACCATACCATCGTATTCTAATTTTGGTGCGATTACTTTTTCCGAAATGATTATCGTAATAGTTCGTGAGATTTGGAGTGTCGAAATAAATATTATTAATCGTCCTTTTTTTATAAATATCTCTAAATGCGCCACAGTTCATCTTAATCATATTCTCGGCAAAAGCCAAGCTCTGATTTTCCAGAACGAACTTTCGTTCGAATCGGGCAGTTTCTAAAACAGTATATTCAGATGAAGTAGACATTATTAATATGCCTTACTGTCTAAAAATGAAAGATTAATTTTAGGATACTTTGTTACTATTTCCTTTCTGAAAGATTCTAAATCTTGCGTTTTTTTGATATCAGCAATAAAAGAAATTTCAGTTGCTCCCTCATTCTGGTCATACCTTTTCAACTGAGATTTATTAAAGTGCTTTTTTACTAATAAATCAATATCACTTGCTTCTATTACTTGATCTGAACCTGAATGAATGCTGATGTATAAGTTTTGAGACTCATTCTTTCCCTGAAGAAAGAATCTTCCCCAAAGAATAAGCATGAATACTCCAAATGCGGTTAAAACAATTGGCAATTGTTCAGCACCTAGTCCTAATCCAATAGAAATAGAAAAGAAAATGAAAGCCAATTCTTCAGGTTCCTTTATTGCAGCTCTAAATCTTACTATTGATAGCGCTCCCACTAATCCTAATGATAGCGCTAATGAAGATTTAACAATCGTAATAATTAACATGGTGGTAAACGCTAATACCATAAAATTGGCAGAAAAATCTTTTCTATTAGATAAACTCTTCGCAACCTTTTGATAAGTTAAGCCAAGTAAAAAACACAAAACAATGATCGCACAAGAATTGATTAAAAAATCAATAAGAGAAATACTGCTACTCTCAGTGATTAAAAATTTCTCAAATAGGTTCCACTTATTCTCCATTTTTCTAGCTTAAAAATTAGGAGCATAAAATTACACTATTAAAGTAATGTTATGGAGACTTATTTAGTGTTAAATATTGGGTCTTTTGGTCTTTTATTTTTTTTCGATTTGGGCTTTTTCTAGGATTGTAATTGCATCTTGTATTGATTTAAAACCTTGAGATTTTATTTTGTTAGGGCCTTTATAGTTGCTGAACCATGTTTCAATAATTTCAAGAATACCTGGATATTTTAGTTTTAAATCTTCTAGTGTTTTTATGTTACTTAAAGTACTGTTCTTACTGATAGCAATTAGTTTGTCATCTTGTTCGCCTCTATCCAGTAACTTAAGAACACCGATGATCCTACATTAGATTAATTCTCCTGATTGTGCTACCGGCCCAATTGAAAGAATGTCAAGCGGATCCCCATCTCCACCTTTATCTAATGGTAATAATGTATTAGGAATCATTCCATAGTTGGCAGGGTAACCTAAATATTGAATGAACCTTGGTTTTCCATCTATAGAATCCATCTCTATCAAGCCATTCTGCTTATTCAATTCAAACTTCTTAATGCTTCCAGCAGGGATTTCAACAAGCATATCCACCCAAAGCTCTTCCTCAGCTAGTTCTGTATTGTTGGTAGGCAAAGATTGTTTTTTTTGTGTATCGGAACAAGCATTAATTAATAAGAGACTAGCAATCGTTACTAGTAAGTATGCATATATTTTCATGATAATAATTTGCTGTAAAAATAAAGAGAACATTTTTTTTGTTAAAATTGAAACCTAACTTAAAACCATCCGTATTGCTTTTGTTAAATATTTATTATGCATGCATAATAAATAATAATATATATGCTTATGGTAGTGACAGATGTCATAGAAACAAGATGTTGTTTTATCAATAAAATTGATGAAGCACAAAATATACTTCGCATAGAGCCTAAGAGAGACATAGAAGTCGAATTAGATGACATTGCGGATATTGATAATGCTTACAAGCACCTCTTAAACAATGAGAGAGGGAAATTTTTAGTCGTTTTTTCTGAGGATTGTTCTTCAAATAAAGAGATGAAGGAAAAGTTAGCAAGTAAAGAACGTTCTGAAATTAAAAAGGCAGAAGCTTTGGTAATTAAATCTTTAGCACATCGCCTAGAAGCTAATTTCTACATTCGACATTTTAAACCTCAGCATCCGATAGCTGTTTTTACTTCTGAAATGAAGGGGATTGAATGGTTAAAGACAATCAATTAATGTAACTTGCCTCACTTAAAAGAAGTAGAGATGAGTGAGACTGAGTTAAAATATTTAATCGAGCAGCTACCAAAGGCTGAATTACATTTGCATCTAGAAGGTTCATTCGAACCTGAATTGATGTTTGAAATAGCAAAACGAAATCAACTTAAAATTAAGTTTGAGTCAGTTGAAGAAGTAAAGGAAGCTTATAAATTCAATAATCTTCAAGAGTTTTTAGACATTTACTATGAAGGGGCCGGAGTACTATTAAAAGAACAAGACTTTTTTGATTTAACTTGGGCTTATTTGACGAAAGTACATTCCCAAAATGTAGTTCATGTTGAGGTGTTTTTTGATCCTCAAACGCATACAGAAAGAGGCGTTCCTTTTGAAACGGTTCTTTTAGGGATTTACAAAGCATTGGAAAAAGGGCAACATGATTTGAATATTTCGTTTTGCTTAATTATGTCTTACTTGAGGCACCTAAGCGAAGAGTCTGCTTTTAAAACATTAGAACAATCTCTAGCTTTTAAAGATTTAATTGATGGGATTGGATTGGATTCTTCAGAAGTTGGAAATCCACCTGAAAAATTTGAGAAAGTATTTAAAGCCTCTGCTGAAGCAGGCTATAAATTGTGCGCCCATGCCGGTGAAGAAGGACCTGCTTCCTATATTTGGGGGGCATTAGATCTCTTAAAGGTTGACAGAATAGACCATGGTAATCGTTGTTTAGAAGACGAAGCATTAGTTGAGCGATTGGCAGAAGAGCAAATGCCTCTCACCTTATGTCCCCTTTCTAATTTAGAATTGAAAGTAATTGATCGACTAGAAGATTATCCATTAAGAGAGATGATGAAGAAAGGTCTTTTAGTTACCTTAAATTCTGACGACCCCTCTTATTTTGGTGGATATATGAATGAAAATTTCATACAAACGGCTTTGGCAATTAAGCTCTCAAGAGATGAAATTATCACCTTAGCAAAAAATGCTTTTGATGCTTCTTGGTTGACCGAAGAAGAAAAACTGAAGAGAAAAGAAGAGATTGATGAAATGAGATAAAAATTTCGACAGACTTGGGTAACCTTTGTCAAATAGCTATCTTGAAGGCTTCTAAAAAATTCTATTATGAAATTAAGAAGCCTTCTTTTTTTGTTCTGCATCGTTCTTTTTTTAGCCAGCTGTGGCGATAAAAAAGAAGCTCCTGAACGAATCGATCCAGGGTTTACAAATCACATTAGTGGTTTTACAGCAGGTGTAGTTTCTAATCAAGCTAGAATTAGAATTCGATTAACGGAGCCTGTCTCCTCAGCTGTAGTAGGAGAAGAAGTAGACGAATCGTTATTTGATTTTTCTCCTAATATAGACGGAAAAACAATTTGGATTGATAACAAGGTCATTGAATTTCAACCAAACGAAAGGCTGCCTTCTGGAACCATTTACGATGTAGAATTTGAATTGGGAAAACTCAAAGATGTTCCCTCTAAGTTAGAAACTTTCGAATTTAGATTCCAAACCATTACACAAGGAATCTTTGTTGTGTTTGAATCGATGAAAGCTTACGATGATAATCATTTGGAATGGCAGCAACTTTCAGGCAGTATACAAACCAACGATTATGCAGATTTAGATGCACTTCAAAAAACCTTAGAAGCAAGCCAAAACGGAAAAGAATTGACCTTGAGTTGGGAATTTGATGCGTCAGGTTTATCGCATCATTTTGAAGTAGATAGTGTAAGTAGAGGAGAGAAAGAGGGAAAAGTAATTCTTTTTTGGAGTGGTGAGGAAATAGATGCAGAGACAGAAGGTGAAGAAGTAATCGTTATTCCTGCCCTAGGCGATTTCAAGGTGATGAGTGTAACAGTTGAGCAGCTGCCAAAGCAAACCATTACCGTTAATTTTTCTGATCCTATTAATCATTCCCAAAACCTAAATGGCTTAATTTTTTCAGATGGAGGAGAGAAATTTAGGCTTCGAAAAGAAGGAAATACGGTTTATCTATATCCATCCAATGACCTTTTTGGCACTCGGAAATTAACCGTTTCTAAAAGCATTAAAAACACATCTGATTATCCATTGTCAGAGGAGTTTAGTAAGAGCATCGTATTTAACAACACCAAGCCAGAAATTGCCTTTGTGGGCAGTGGGAACATTTTACCATCTATGGATGGATTCAAATTGCCCATTAAAGCAGTTAATCTTAGTGGCGTTAATGTAAGAGTGATCAAAGTATTTGAAGATAAGGTATTGCAGTTTTTCCAAGTGAATGACCAAAATGGGGAAAGCGAAATGAAACGAGTGGGAAGGCTCATTGCTAAAGAATCTATTTCCTTTTTAAGCGACAAAAAAATCAATTTTGCCACTTGGAACACTTTTAACTTAGACCTTACAGATATGGTGAAGGTAGAACCCGGAGCTATTTACAGAATCACCCTAAGTTTTGATCAAAGTCAGTCACTTTACCCTTGCGATAGTAGCGAAGAAGTAAGTTCTAACTATAACATTACAGACAAAGAGTTAGCTTGGTACGATACACCACTTAATTATTACTACGATTATTATCCAGATTATGAATATGACCCGGATTATAATTACAAGGATCAAGATAATCCATGTAAAGCTTCTTTTTACTCGAGGAGAAAGCACTCTGTTACCAGAAATATTCTAGCATCAAATATTGGAATCATTGCAAAAAGCGGCAATGAAACTGAATTTAAAGTAGCTATTACAGACTTAAAAACGACAAAGCCTATTTCAGGAGCTGAGGTAGAATTATTCAATTTTCAAGGACAAAAAACCACTTCTGTTTCAACCGATGGAGAAGGTTTTGCTTCTATTGATTTGAAAGGAAGCCCTTTCTTATTAGTAGCAAGTCATAACAATCAAAAAGGATATTTGAGAGTAGATGATGGTTCTGCCTTATCATTAAGTATGTTCGATGTGGGTGGTGAACGAAATACCAAAGGAGTGAAAGGATTCATTTATGGAGAAAGAGGCGTTTGGAGACCGGGAGATTCCTTGTTTTTAAGTTTTATCTTAGAAGATAAGAATCAATCATTACCCGAAGATCATCCTGTGATTTTTGAATTATATACTCCCGGTAATCAGTTGTTCCAAAGAATGGTAAAAACGAAGGGGCTCAATGGTTTTTACGATCTACGAACTGCAACATCAAGCTCTTCTCCAACAGGAAATTGGCAAGCAAAAGTGAAAGTTGGAAACTCAATATTCAGGAAGAGATTGAAAATAGAAGCGGTTAAACCTAACAGACTAAAAATAAAGATTGAATTTGATGAAGAAATATTGTCTAGAGGCAATACGAACGGAACATTAAGCGCAAAGTGGTTACATGGAGCAGATGCAGACGACTTAAGAGCAACGATGGAAATGAACCTGAGCAGTGGAAATACGAGCTTTAAGGGACATCCTGATTATCATTTTGACGATCCATCCAAAAGCTTCTCAACTGATGAAGAGATGGTATTTGATGGAAATTTAAGTTCCATTGGAGAAACATCAGTTTCTCCTGATATTTTAGTTGCAGAAGGGGCTCCGGGTATGTTGAATGCATCTTTCAAGACAAGGGTGTTTGAAAAAGGAGGAGATTTTAGTGTAGATCGTTTTAGAGTAAAGTATTCTCCTTATGATAGCTACGTCGGGGTGAAAATTCCAAAGGGAAAAGGATGGAACGATGCCTTGTATTCTAATGAGCCGAACTTGTTACCAATTGTTACTTTGGATGAAAAGGGGAATCCGGTAGACCGGAAAAACCTAAAGATTGAAATCTTTGACATCTATTGGAGATGGTGGTGGGAAAGAGGAGATGGAGATGATCTTGCTCGATACGTCAGTAACAAAAGCCGATACCTGATTAAATCGGAAACTATTTCTACCAAGGGTGGAAAAGCACTATATCAAATGGAGTTCAATGAAAATCATTGGGGTAGGAAAATGATCCGAATTACTGATCCTGTTACAGGGCATTCTACAGGAGCTACCTTTTACTTGACCTATAAAGGATGGTGGAATAGCAACAGCGGCAACAATCCAGGTGGAGCAGAGATGTTAAGTTTTGCGACGGATAAAAAGAAATACCAAGTAGGAGAGCAAGTAAAATTAGAATTGCCAGACTTAAAAGAAGGTCGAGTATTGGTGAGTATAGAAACGGGCTCTAAAATTATCTCCACGTTTTGGAAAGAAGCCTCAGAAATTTCTGACGGAATTACTTTCGAAACCACGGACGAGATGGCTCCGAATGTATATGCTCATTTAACTTTAATACAAGCGCATGCATCAACGGCGAACGATTTGCCAATTCGAATGTATGGAGTACAAAACATTGAAGTGGAAGCGGCAAGTACGCACTTGAATCCGGTATTAGAAATGCCAGACGAATTGGCCCCAGAGCAAAAAGTGAAGCTAAATGTGTCAGAAAAGGATGGAAAAGCAATGACCTACACAGTGGCAGTTGTGGACGAAGGGCTATTAGATTTAACGCGTTTTCAAACCCCAGATCCTTGGCCTAATTTCTACAAAAGAGAAGCCTTAGGAATAAAGACTTGGGATTTGTATCAATATGTGATGGGAGCTTTCAGCGGAGAAATTTCCGGATTATTAGCCTTTGGAGGAGATGGGAATCTGAAAGGAAAAGATGGAACAAAAGCCAATCGTTTTAAACCTGTTGTCACATTTTTAGGCCCTTTTGAATTAGAAGAAGGAGATAATAATGATCATGAATTTACCATGCCAAATTATGTGGGTTCTGTTAGAACGATGGTAATTGCAGGAAACCAAGGCGCATATGGATCAACTGATAAAGCAACACCAGTAAAGAAAGCTTTAATGGTGTTGGCGACTCTACCACGAGTAGTGAGTCCTTCAGAAAAGTTAAAGTTGCCCGTTACTGTTTTTGCAATGGATGAAAAGATCAGCAATGTAAAAGTGACTGTAGAAGCGAACGAATTTTTCTCACTTCCTGAAAAGCAGAAAACAATCAACTTTTCTAAAGTAGGAGATCAGGTGTTATTTTTTGACATTATCGTAAAAGAAAAGATCGGTGTTGGAAAGGTGAAAGTAACTGTTGAAGGCAAAGGAGAAAAAGCAACGCACGAAATTGAAATTGGAATTCGATTGCCGAACCCTGAAATAGATAAAACTCTTAGCGATGTAGTAGAAAATGGACAAACTTGGTCGAGTGACTATCAACCGATAGGAATTGAAGGGACCAACAAAGGAGCGATTGAAGTTTCTATTATACCGCCGCTGAACTTGGAAAGAAGACTCGATTATTTGATCCGATATCCACACGGTTGTATCGAGCAAACGACTTCTTCTGTATTTCCTCAGTTGTTCTTAACTGATTTAGTGAAACTAAGTGCTGATAGAACCAAGGAAATACAAAGCAACATCTCCAATGGATTAAAACGAATTCGGACCTTCCAATTGAACAACGGTGGCTTTTCGTATTGGCCTGGGGGTTATGAAGCAAGTACTTGGGGGACCAACTATGCAGGACATTTTGTGGTAGAAGCCAAAAATAAAGGCTATGCTATTCCTACAGGGATGTTTGACGATTGGGTTAAATTTCAGACAAAAGCCGCCAATGCTTGGGCAAGTGTAAAGAACTCTTACAACTCTAGAGGATACAGATACGGCAGAGAGTTAGAGCAAGCCTATCGGTTGTATGCTTTGGCTTTGGCCGGGAAGTCAGCGATGGGAGCTATGAATCGTTTGAGAGAACAAGCTACTTTGAGTCAATCTGCAAAATGGCGCTTAGCCGCAGCCTATGTACTGTCTAATAAAATGGACGTTGCCAAA